>JBGPHB010000732.1:0-3563 GCA_041484155.1 Bryobacteraceae bacterium | reverse complement strand
CATTGTAACCGGCGGCTCCCAAATCACTCCGACCGATAAGTGGAGCGTCAAGGGCGATCAACTGATTGGCAGCAACCATCGTGTCAGCTTCCTGTGGAACACCACGGCCTTCCGCAACCAGCCCGCCGGGTCCGGACCTCCCGGCCTGCCGCTGCCTCTTTGGAACGGCCAGGAGCAGGCTTGGGATACGGAAGCTTACCGCCTCGCGCATGACTGGACCATCTCCTCCACCATGGTCAACCACTTTTCGTGGGCCAAAAATTCGTTCAGAAAGAACAGTTTTTCGCCCAATGTGGATAAGAACTGGAAGGACAAAGTCTGCATCAAGAACGTGGTCGACTGCAATCAGAATTTCCCCAACATCAACTTCACGGACTTCAACACCTGGGGCGACGTTTCCTATAACGGCACCGAGCAGCCGGGGTGGGGGATCAAGAACGATTTGAGCTACATTCGAAGCTCGCACACGTTCAAGTTTGGCTTCCAGCATCAAAACCAGAATGCCAACGGGTTCGGCCAGCAGAACATCGCGGGCAACGCCGCGTTCAGTTACCTCGGCACGAGCGTGCCTGGCCAGACGTCCTTCCCGGCCAGCGGCGGCAATTCGTTCGCGTCGTTCCTGCTGGGCGACGCTTTCGGCGGCGCGACGGAAACGATACGGTTCGCTCCGCAGAAGTATCGTTATTTCGGTTTCTATGCACAGGACGACTGGCGCATCACGCGCAAGCTGACTCTCAACCTCGGTTTACGCTATGACTTTACACTGCCGCCCGTCAACGAGCGAGACGAATACTCGGACTTCAATCCAACGCGGCCGAATCCGGGCGCCGATGGCTATCCCGGCGCGCTGTGGTTCGCCGGCTTCGGTCCGGGCCGCGAGAACACGCGCAGCCTGGTACCGGGCTGGTATGGAGGCTGGGGACCGCGTCTGGGCCTCGCCTACACTCCGGACGGCAAGACCACTTTCCGGGCAGGGTTTGGCCGCTCTTTCGCGCGCGTCACGGCCGTGCAAGGAAGCGGCCACTACGACGGCTTCATTGGCAACTACTCGTTTGTCAACACGTCGCAAGGCGTTCAGCCGACCTTTAAGCTGGATCAGGGTCTCCCGTCCTACAAACTGCCGCCGTCGATTGACCCGGCCTTCTCGAACGGGAACAGCGTCACCTGGTGGCAGGGTCAGGAGGCGACCCGTGCGCCGGAGAATCTGTCCTGGACTTTTACGATTCAGCGGCAACTGGCTACCAACACGGTGATCGAGGCCGGCTATAACGCCAGCATCGGTACTCATCTGCAGACGGGCCTGCTCAACTACAACCAGGTCCCCACGGCTATTTTCAATAACCTGGTGACCCAGTTTGGCCCCACACAAGCGCTGAATATTCTTCGCTCGGATGTCAGCTCGGCTGCCGCCCAGAGCGCAGGTATCCGGGTTCCGTATCCGAGCTTTACAACACAGGCCGCGCGCACGGTGGGCCAGGCGCTCAGGCCCTTCCCGCAGTACCAGACCATTCAAACCGGTGTTCATAACGGCGACAAGAGTGGCCACTCGTCATACCATGCCTTGGTCTTGAAGGCGGATCGGCGATTCGACCAGGGATTTACGTTCCACTGGAGCTATGCTTTTTCCAAGCTGTTGACAGATTCGGATACGTATTTTGCGAATGGCTCGGCGGCCATGGATCAAAACAACCGCAGTCTGGAGAAATCGATTGGGCAGTATGACCGGACGCACAACCTGAAATTCGCTGTGCTTTACGAGTTGCCATTCGGCCGGGGAAAGAAATTACTGACACATGGTTTTCTCAGCCAGGCGCTGGGCGGATGGAGGTTGGCGGCGATTCAAGATTATTCGAGCGGCACGCCCATAGCCCTTGCGCGCAACAACCCGCTGCCCATTTTCAATGGGGCAACGCGCCCGTTGATCGACACCTATGAAGGGTGGCGCGCACCGATCGCAGGCGATAAGTTCGATCCCAATGTGGATCGTTTCCTCAAAGCGAAAAATCAGTTCCCGGTCCAGCCGGCGGCCGCGTTCGGCAACGAGACGCGGTTCAATCCGAAAGTTCGCTCCTTCTGGGGCCTGACGGAGAACATCAGCCTGGCTAAGACGTTCCGAATCACGGAGAGCGTTCGGGCGGATCTGCGCGGTGAGGCGTTCAACCTTTTCAATCGGACCATCTTCTCGACCGGCAGCACGAATTTGGATGCGGGTACCTTCGGCCAGGTCACCAGCCAGGCGAATACCCCGCGTCAGATGCAGGTGGGCCTGAAGATTTACTGGTAGCTGAGGAGGATTTCGGATTTCGGATGTCGGATTTCGGTTAAGAGCCGCTGCCCGAAGCGCATCCGCAACCAACATCCAACATCTAACATCCAACATCTAGTTTCTCAGCGGCTTGCCGGTCTTCAGCATGTGCTGCATGCGTTCTTGCGTCTTCGCCTGTCCGCACAGGCTCAAGAACGCTTCCCGCTCCAGGTCCAGCAAATACTGTTCGGAAACTTTCTGCTCCCCCGTCAACCGGCCGCCGCTCAAGACGTTGGCCAGCTTCTCGCCGATGATTGCGTCGTATTCCGAGATATACCCGCCCTGCCTCGCCATGTAGATCCCTACCTTCAGCAGAGCTACGCCCGCCTCGCCCGCTACCGGGATATCGGCTCGCGGCGCCGGCGCGACATAGTGCGGCGCGAGTTGTAGCGCCAGCGCTTTGGCGTCGGCGATCAGCCTTTCCGCGTTCATCGAGACGTCGTCCACCGGACGCAGCAGGCCCAGGGAGCGCGCGTCCTCGGCGCTGGTCGAAACTTTCGCGAAGCCGATCAGCTCGAAGGTTCGCTTCAGATCCCCCGTGCGTAGCAGCAGCTCCTTGCATCCGCCGCCTGCCGGGATGAGACCGACGCCAACCTCCACCAATCCCATATAGCACTCGGCCGACGCCTGCGCCCGCGCCGCGTGCATCGTGATCTCGCAGCCGCCGCCTAGCGTCATGCCGAACGGCGCGGCCACTACGGGCTTGGCCGCCTGTTTGATCGCCATGTTGGCTTGCTGGAAGCGGCGAATTGCGCCATCGAGATCGTCCCACTCGCCCTCCTGCGCGGCGAGCAGCACCAGCATCAGGTTCGCTCCCACGCTGAAGTTTTCGCCCTGGTTGGCGACGATCATGGCCTCGTAGTTCCGCGCGGTCTCCTCGATACCGGCGTGAATCATGGCCACCGTGTCGTCGCCGATGGAGTTCATCTTGCTGTGAAACTCCAGACACAGCACGCCGTCACCCACGTCCACCAGCGACGCGCCCGCATTCCTCTTCACCACGCCGCGGGCGCGCTTCAGATCCGCCAGGACGACGATCCCTGGGCGCTCTTCCATCTCGCCATAACGGGTGGCGCCCAGGTCGAAGTATTCCGTCCGCGGACTGCCACTCGCGTCGGCCGCGCGGTAGAACGAAGTCGCGCCGGAGGCCAGCATCTTCTCGACACTCGGCGGCAGCGATCCGCCCTCGCTCACGATGCGTCTGGCCGTGGCCGGAAGATCCAGCGCATCCCACAGCTCGAATGGTCCCAGCTTGTTG
>JBGPHB010000731.1:0-3575 GCA_041484155.1 Bryobacteraceae bacterium | reverse complement strand
CGGCCGAGGCGGTCCTGGGCCTGGAGCGGTTGTGCTACGGAGCCACCGAGGACGCCGAGCGGTATTTTGGCCGATCGGTCCCGGTGCTCATCAAGCGAGGACCGCCGCCGCACGCGCTGGAGGCAGTCGCGTTTTCCGGTTTGCTGCAGGCTTGGCAGCTCGACTACGAATCCTCTCACCGCACGGTGGATTGGACTTTGCAGCGGTCGCGCGACTTGGGGTTGCCGTATCACATCGTTTTCAATCTATTCGTACGCGGCATGACACTTTTCAATCAGGGCCGCCTTTCCGACGGGATCCATGATTTGCAAGAGGGCATGAGGCTGGCGGAAAAGAATGGCGAGCGGTTCTGGCTGTCGCGTTATCCCAATACGCTGGGATGGGTCTATCGCGAATTACAGGACCTTGAAACCGCGCTGCGCTTCGACACGGAAGGCGCCGTGACTGCTCGCGAGAACGGTTACGGGAAGCCGGAGGCAAATTCCCACGTGAATCTCGCTCAAGACTACATGGAAA
Source organism: Bryobacteraceae bacterium (assembly GCA_041484155.1). GTDB lineage: Bacteria > Acidobacteriota > Terriglobia > Bryobacterales > Bryobacteraceae > Palsa-187. Next base: position 3,059 of record JBGPHB010000731.1, on the reverse strand, counting down.
TGGGAGAGCCCCCCCGAGCCCTCGGGCATCTGAACCGGGCTGCGGAGATTTTCGAAGCCGACGTCTGGTTCCGCTGGCGTTACAACATTCGCACGAAGGCGGAATTGGCTCGGTATTGGCTGCTGCGGGGCGACACGCGGCAAGCTCAGCGCTACGCGTCGGAATCGTTGGCGCTCGCCGAACCGCGCAAGGCCCGGAAGCATCTGGCTTGGGGTCACAAGATCCTCGGTGACGTAGCGGTGGCGGAGGAGCGGTTTGCCGACGCCCGAACCGAATACGACGTCGCACTTGGCATGCTCGAGCGCCATCGCTGCCCGCTGATCGAATGGCGCGTGGTGTTGGCCGCCGCCGGAGCGGCCTCCGCCTGCCACGACAACGGCCTGGCGGAACGATACCAAGGGCGAGGCCGGCAGGTCATCCGGGCGTTGGCGGATTCGCTCACCGACGAGAAGCTCCGCCGCCGGTTCTTGGGTTCCCAAGCGATCCGGCAAGCTCTGGGGTGACGGAAAAGCTACATTTCACGCAAAGACGCAAAGACGCCAAGAAGAATGGGCCTGGTTTTCTTTGCGGACTTTGCGTCTTTGCGTGAAACTGTGTCACGCGATCTGTTCAGCGTCCTCCGCTCACGGCTTGAGCCTGGGATTGGACTTGTACCGGTTGCCGGGGCCATGCCGGTACGAGCATCGGCACCTGCTTGCGGTATTCGGCATATTCGTGGTGGACGCGCATAAGATCCCGTTCCTCAAGCCGGATCGCCACCAGGATATAAGACGTCGTGACCAGCGCGAAGAACAGATGCGTGACCGTCATGGTCGGCGCGCTCCAGAAAGCGAACAGCCAGCCGACATACAGGGGATGGCGGACGATCCGGTAGAGCAGGGGTGTCACAAAGCGCGATTCGTCAGGAGGCCGGCCCAGCAGATGCCTGGTGACCTGCCCCAAGCCAAACAGATCAAAGTGATTGATCACGAACGTCGCTACCAGGACGAGCATCCAGCCGAACGCGAACCCGCCCCACAGCAAATCCCGTCCCACCTGGTTCTGTACATTCCAGACCACGCCCCCGAGCGGTCGCCACTGCCAGAACAAAAGCAGCAAGGCCAGGCTGCTCGCCAGAACGTAGGTACTCCGCTCGATGGTGGTGGGAATAATCCGCGTCAGGAGCCGCTTAAAGGCGGGACGAGCCATCACACTATGTTGAACTGCGAATAGCGTCAGCAGCCCTACGTCAACCAGCAGGGCGCCCGGCCAACCATCGGTAGCCGCCGAGTCGAGCGACTTCGGCACCACAAGATTGCCGACGAATCCGAGGGCATAAAGGAACGTGCCAAAAAACACCAGGTAGCTTCCCAACCCGTAAGTGAAAGCCACGATTCTGTTGATCATATCCGAGCTCCTTTTCGTTAAGCAAACATTGAGACTCTTCCTGAATTATTAGGCATGGGAGGCGGAGAATCCTTTAGTCCGCATTAAGTTTTTGTGGAATTGTTATGAGAGGCTTGCTAGGTCTGTGACCATGTGAAATCGTTCCAATAGACGGGCGGGACTGGAGTCTTCTACATTTCTGAACAGAACCCCGCCCTGACGGGCAGGGCTTTGTCGCACGTTTTACAACACCCCGCAAAGCCCTGCCCGTCAGGGCGGGGGACACCGGACGCTAGTCCGAGGAACTGAATCAGGCGGTCACGGGACTAGGGACCGTCCCGCTCAAGACCAGGCACAGCCCGCCTTTTCATCGGCTAAACTTAACTGAATCCAGCCTATGCGGCTTTCTGCCGGTGACAAACTCGGCCCCTATGAAATCCTCGCGTCCCTCGGGGCGGGCGGCATGGGAGAGGTGTACCGCGCACGCGACCCGCGTTTGAATCGCGACGTGGCCATCAAGGTCTCCGCGGCCCAGTTTTCGGAACGATTCGAGCGTGAAGCACAGGCCATCGCGGCACTGAACCATTCCAATATTTGCCAGGTGTACGACGTGGGACCAAATTATCTGGTCATGGAGTTGATCGAAGGGATTCCGCTGAAGGGTCCTCTCGCGCTCGATCAAGCGCTCCGTTACGCCGCTCAAATCTGCGATGCGCTGGACGCGGCACATAAGAAAAACATCACGCATCGCGACCTGAAACCCGCCAATATTCTGGTGACTGCATCCGGCGTGAAGCTGTTGGATTTTGGGCTGGCCAAAATAGCAGTGGCCCCGGTTCCCGATGGCGCCACGCAGCCCATGCCGCTCACCCAAGCAGGCGTAGTCATAGGCACTGCGGCGTACATGTCGCCCGAACAGGCCAAAGGCGAGGAGGTAGACGCGCGTTCCGACATATTCTCCTTCGGCGTCGTGTTGTATGAAATGCTGAGTGGACGCCGGGCGTTTGCGCGCAACTCTTCCGTCGAAACGATGTCCGCAATTCTGCGCGACGAGCCCGTTGCGCTGGATGTCCCGTCGCACGTCTCGGGAATCGTGATGCGCTGCCTGCGCAAATCCAGCACGGACCGGTTTCAATCCATGAGCGATGTGCGGAGAGCCCTCGATCAAGCCGGCACGAAGCCCGTCGAGAAGCAACCTTCCATCGCTGTGCTGCCCTTCGCCGACATGAGCGTAGGGAAAGATCAGGAGTACTTCAGCGATGGCTTGGCCGAAGAGATCATCAACGCCCTGGTGAAGGTGCCTGGTCTCAAGGTCATTGCCCGCACCTCCGCGTTCGCCTTCAAGGGACAGAACACCGACATCCGCAAGATCGCCGAGGCGCTGGGCGTGGCCAATATTCTGGAAGGCAGCGTGCGGCGCTCGGGCAACCGCATCCGCGTCACAGCGCAGTTGATTACCGCGGCCGATGGGAGCCACTTGTGGTCGGAGCGCTATGACCGCGAATTGGCGGATGTGTTCGCCGTGCAGGACGAGATCTCCGCGGCCATCGCCGGGGCGCTCCACGCCAAGCTTTCGCCCCAGCCAGCCGCGAAGCCACGGTACAAGCCCAAGCTTGCTGCCTACGAAGCGCTCCTCAAGGCCCGGCATTTCCACTGGAAGGTAACCGCGGAGTCGATGGTCCAAGCCAAGGAGT
>JBGPHB010000730.1:0-3577 GCA_041484155.1 Bryobacteraceae bacterium | reverse complement strand
GGCGATGTGGCTGACAAAAAAGCCGGCACGAAAGCCGGCTCGCCGGCAAGACTGCCCGCCCCACGCGCTTTTATTCTCGAGCACTCGCGCGGGTAGTCGAACCGTCAGCCTTTTTCACCCGCTGAAGTAGCGTCTTCTCGTCCATGTCCCTCGGAATGATCAACGTCACGCCGCCGCCGAACATTTCTTCCCAAGCTTGCTGGCCCCAATGGACTGTCGCCGTCGGATCCGGATTGGCCGGATTGTTCACGGAATTATCCCAATGTCCATCCATTTCCAACCGAGTGCCGGCTGGAAAGACCAAGGGCTTCTCGAAGTAGTATCCGGTCTGCCAGTTGTAATCGTAGTGAGGCACGCTCAGGATCGTCTCCGATTCTCCCGTCGGATAGGTCACCTTGGCGATGAAATCTTTCCCCCGGAGGTGCATGTGGGGGTTCATGTAGGCTAGCTTGACGGGCTGCGCGAACGTGATCGAACGATGCGCGGGGGAGTTTGCATCGCCCGGTAGAATCGTGACGTTCTGCGGAGATGTGCCGCCGTCGTCGCCGCGCGCGACCACGATGAATCGGTTCTTCGGCGGGGCTTTCGCGAGTTCCAAGCCCACCTTGGTCTGATCGGCGGTGACGATTCCGCTCGGTGTGTAGTGCATGTTGATCACTAGATAGGAACCGGCGGGAACCAGCACGGCGGAATCGTCGACGTCGAACCTCGCGGGCGCTCTTCCGGGTGCGAATCCGAGGAAGAACTCGCCTCCTGGGGGCTTGCCGAGCGGTTCCCCAGGCGTCGCGGTCTCGATCCATTTGGTTTCCGGGCCCGGTGGGAGAACGTTGATGCTCGCGTGGTGCACGACGGAGCGCGCACCGGGGCGGACTTCACCGGCGACCACCCAGGTATCCTTCGTGAAGTGCGTCGGGACGATAAAATCCAGCCACGGGATGGTGCCTTTCGCGGGGACCGTGTACGGCTTGGGCATATCGAGCACTACGTCGGGCCGGATGTTCCAGCCTTCCGTCCACTGGAACGGGGCGGGCTTGTCTTTGGCGTCGCCTTCGGGCGCGCCGGCGTCGACCCAGGCGACGAGCGTTTGAATGTCGGGTTCGGGCATGCGCCGGTCGTTCAGGAAGTGTCCGTACCTTGGATCGGGGTGCCACGGCGGCATTTTGTGCGCCAGGACCGCCGCTTTCATCGCCTTCGCCCATGGACGCGTGCTTTCGTATGTCAGGAAGGACATCGGAGCGGCTTCACCGGGGCGATGGCAGATTTGACAATTCTTCTGCAATAGGGGCAGTACGTCCTTATTGAAGGTGGGCGCCGCACTCAACGATAGAGCACAACCCACAGAAAGCACGAGCAAGCGCATGCCTAAAGCATATCCGTAAGAGGGTGACAAAACAAGGTGAAAGGCGGGAGGAACCCCGCCCTAACGGGCGGGGCTTTTCGGCGTGGTTGAGAAATGCCGTGGACGGGCGCTAACCCGCAAAGCCCTGCCCGTCAGGGCGGGGTTCGTTCGGAAGTGTAGAAACTCCAGGGCCCGCCTGTTAGGGCGGGGTACACTGTTGACATCATCCGAAGGCGTGTCATATCCTCGGTCAGGATGCGAACCAAGCTTTCGGCCGGTCTGTGGCTCGTTCTGGCCGGCGTTCCAGCGTGGGCGCATCATTCTTTCTCGGCGGAGTTTGACGAGAAGAAAGTGGTCAATCTAGTGGGGACGGTCACCTTGATGGAATGGGTGAATCCTCACACCTGGATCCACGTTGCCGTGAAGAGTCCTGACGGCGCCGTGACCACTTGGATGATCGAAGGCAATACCCCGAACAGTCTGCTGAGGGCCGGCTTTACGAGAAAATCCCTGGAGCCTGGAACCGAGATCGCGGTCCAAGGTTTTCAGGCCAAGAGCGGGGACAACAAGGCCAGCGGGAGCGCGATCATGTTCAGGGACGGACGCCTGCTGTCGCTCGGTTCAGCTCGCGAGGGCAGCCAGAAAGCTTTGCTCGATTGGGTGTCTTCGGACGAATCGGTCTGGCGCAAGGTGGCGAGTGAACAGGCGAGAGGAGAGTCCAGATGAAGGTCTTGGCAATATTTCTGGCCGCGGCGCCGGCGTGGGCGCATCATTCATTTACGGCTGAGTTCGACGACAAGAAAGTGGTCAAGCTGCAGGGAACGGTTACGCAGATGGAATGGGTGAATCCCCACGCATGGATCCACATCGAGGTGAAAAACCCGGACGGCACGGTCACCAGTTGGATGGTCGAGGGGAATACGCCCAATGGTCTGCTGAGGCGAGGCTTTACCAAGAGATCGCTGGAGGCGGGAACGGAGCTGATGGTCGAAGGGTTTCGAGCCAAGGATGGGACCAATAAGGCGAACGGCAGCAGCATCACCTTTAAGGATGGAAAAAAGCTGTTTCTCGGCTCATCGCGCGATGAGCCTCCGCCGGCGAAGTGATCGCTATTTTGTGGCTGGCGCGTCAGTGTTTTGTTGCTGGCGGCGCCTGCGGTAGGCGGGGCGGTACGCCTCGTGGCAGATCACGCAAGCGTCGTTGAGCTGCTGGTTGAGCGCCAGGACGCCATCTAAATCTTTCGCTCGCGCCGCTCTGAATGCAGCCGTTCCGACGTCCACCAGCAGCTTTGAATCCTTGATCCAATCGCCCTGGTCCCTGGCTCGGCCGGGCATCATCAGCAGGTTCCCGGATTCCGCTAGCATCAGGGCTTGATTCTGAAGGGCGCCCCATTCCGCTTCGGTCTTGGGCACGGCCCGGGCGACATAAAAGATAGCATCGGAGGCTGGATAGATGATGTTGACCATGAGTTGGCTCATGCTCCCCACAGGTTGGAACGACGGAGCCTGGGCCAACGCCGCGCCCGCCAGAAAGAGCAATCCAATCGTCCGCATCGTGCCTCCTTGTCTGCCGCAGTCTAGCATGCCCCAGTTGATGGGTGCTGCTTGTGCTGCTTGTGGCGCGCGCACTCGTGCGAGCCACGTTCACCCTGCTGTGAACGCAAGGCCGAGCGTTCGCAAGAGTGCGAACGTGGCTCGCAAGAGCGCGCGCGCCACGTCTGCAGAGTAGGATGAGAAAATGGGTGGCTATTTCGCCGTCAGCACTCTGCCCGCCGGCACAGTCGCGCGCAGGGGCGCCTGGCGTAGCGTGGCCGAGAATGAAACAGCTTCGTTCGACGTCCGCACCCAGATGGTCTGCGGCGCGCCCTTGGCGAACTGGATCTCCACCGGCACCTCGACGGAAAATTCATCGTCGACGCCGCTCTGCGTGACAGTGCCGGAAAGCTTCACGGTGGGCGCCACGCCCTTCACGGCATACTTAAGCTTTAGGGATGGGATGCCCGACGAAAATACCCAGTTGTCGAAGAACCCATCAATGGAGGCTACGCTGGTGCGGGGCGGACGGAATTCCGTCGCCAACGCGCGAAAATCGTCGGTCGTGATGGAGCGGAACTCGTACCGGCGGCGCACCTCCGCCAGCATTTTTAGAAACCGTTCGTCCCCCAGCCGCCGTCGCAGCATATGCAGGATCCAGGCGCCCTTCTCATAGGTGATGGCGCGCCATGCATCGAAAACTCCG
>JBGPHB010000729.1:0-3578 GCA_041484155.1 Bryobacteraceae bacterium | reverse complement strand
GCGAAATCCACCCGGGGGTATTCGCGGGAAATCTTCGCCCCGCGGTAGCGGAATAATATAGCTCCTACCCGCTGGAGTCGGTGCACCTGAAACAGACAAATAGTCTCCTCCGGGCGACCAATCGCCGACGCCGAGACCGGTAAGTATCATCGCGGGCCCGCCGTCCAGAGGAAAAGCTTGACTAGTCTGATCCCATCCAACCAGCCACCGTCCGCTCCGCGTGACATGGCCCACGCTGAAAATCGACTGTTCGACCGCCTTCCGTATTCCGGTCCCATCTTGACGCACTCGGTAAGCGAACTTGGAGGTCCCCTCTGTGCCTTGGAAGAAGATCTCACCGCCTGGCCCAAAACTAGCCGTCCGGCCCTCCACATTCGGAATCTGACGGGGCGGGGATCGCCGGTCCAAAGGCGCCAGCCAAAGCCGGTATTTACCTTCGCGATCCGTTGCCTCCATCACGACTTGTTGACCATCTGCGGAAAGGTCATAGCCGAGCAACTGGAAGCCCGGAACCAGAGGCTCGGCACGGCCAGATTCCAAGTCCGATGCCCACAGTTCACCTGGAAGACTGTTCATATGAGCAAAGTCTGGCACTCCCTTGACAATCAGGTAGCACAGTTTTTTTCCGTCCGGTGTGAATTGGGGATAGGCGGCGGAGCCTTCCAGACGCGAAATCTGCCGCTCGCCTTTGGCATCGTGAAGCCATAGCGAAGTGGTCCTTACTCCCACGGCCGTGACAAAGGAGAGGCCGTCGGGCGCCATTGCGATGCCTTCTTCCTCGGTCGGCCCGGAAGTGATCTGTTCGGGTTTCCCGTTCGGAAAACGTTGCCGCCATACGTGATAGGCTCCGCCGGCGTCGGAGGTGACGTACATCCACTTGCCATCGGGAGACCACGCCCCAAAGGTGCAGCCGGCTCCTAGCGGCCCGATCTGGCTGTCTGGGGAACTACGGTCGGTGTAAACCAGGCGGCAGCGCAGCCACGCTCCGTCTCTGTCCATTTCCACGAGGACGATCGCTTTCCCGTCCGGTGAGGCGTAGGACCGGTGCGCCATCGCGTCTTCCTGGGCTGGCAAGTAGACATCATGCTGCCCGATCCGGTTTTCCTCGGCCGCCACGATCCCCATGTGTGTCCGCATCTTGATCTCAGCAAACAAAACTTGCCGCGGGCCGGTCCAAACCAGACCCGAGGCGTTCCGCAGCATGAGCTGAGGCTCGCCGCCCAAAACCGGAACTGTCCAGGTGTCCCACTGGAACGGATCCTCGACCACGGTGGTGTACGCGATCCGCGCACCATCCGGCGAAAATACCGGACTCATCTTTTGGAGACTATCGTTGGTCAATTGCACGGGCTCGCCGTCGGGAAGGATTTTGACGTAAACCTGGCCCGGCCCGAAGAAGGTCAAGGGGCCACGGACAAACGCGAGCATGCGCCCGTCAGGGGAAAGCGCGGGCTGGCCGACCGGATCCTGCAGTTTAGTCAACTGCACCCACTGGTCCCGGCCGAGTGGCGCGGCAGGTCCCCGCAGCCACACCGCAGCGCCGATGGCGAGAATTGCGACGGCGGCGGCCGCTCCAGCGGCGAGCAGCCAGGGATTCCTCTTCCGCCGCGCCACCTCGATCAGGCTGCGTGCATCCTTTATTTCCTCGAAACGGCGAGTCGCATCTTTCCGGAGGCAGCGTTGCAATAACTCGCGGACTTTGGCGGGAGTCTTCGCGGGCAGCGCGTCCCAATCGGGCGTGCGCTCCAAGACTGCCGCCAGCGTATCCTGCAGCGTTGCCCCTTGAAATGCTCGCCTGCCGCTGAGCAATTCGTAAAGCAGGCAGCCGAAGGCCCAGATATCGGTCCGCTTGTCGATTCCCTGCCCACGCGCCTGCTCCGGGCTCATGTACGGGGGCGTGCCCGCGATCTGCCCTGCTACGGTTTCGAGGGCGGTCAGCGTCATCTGTTGCGAAATCTCCTGGCTTTCTTCCGCCCAGACGGCTTTCGCCAAGCCAAAGTCCAGCACCTTCGCCACACCCTCCGGAGTGACAATGACGTTGGCCGGTTTGAGGTCGCGGTGAACGATCCCTTTGGCGTGGGCCGCTTCGAGCGCGGCGGCGACTTGGCTGGCGTAATCCAGCGCCTTTTCGACGGGCAGCGGGCCGCGCAGCGTTTCCCCTTCGACAAGTTCCAGCACCAGACAGGTCACTCCGCCGGACTCTTCCAAGCCATAAATCGCGGCGATGTTGGGGTGGTTCAAAGAGGCCAGCGTGCGCGCCTCGCGGCGGAAACGCGCCAGCCGCTCCGGATGGCCTGCAAACGCCTGCGGTAACGTCTTAATGGCAACATCCCGGCCGAGCTTGCTATCGTGCGCGCGATACACCTCGCCCATGCCGCCGGCGCCGAGAGGAGAGAGGATTTCGTAGGGACCGAGTTTGGCTCCAGCCGATAGGGGCATGGCGTGTGAGTCGATTCTACCCCAACGCAAGCTAGCTGTGGAGCGGATGGGTCCCGTATCACGGCAACCTGGAAACCAAGTATCCACTTCTCGGCAGGCTGCCGATGCCCGAGGAACGCGTCACGTCGATTCTCAGTGGCAACTATGCCTGGGATACGCGGCGGAACTCCCAGCGCGATCGCGTTCCCTGCGTGTCGGCGGCGGAACCCGTAATTGCGTGTCCGTCCTGCGAGACGTCTCCGGTAAACATATCCAGGTAAAAAGACCGGCCTGGATGCGCGAGGTCCCGAACGGAGAGGCCCTTCATGCGAATCCCTCTCGGCAAGGAGGTCGTGATCAGGAAGATCTCCTCACTCCCGCCGGAGGTTAATATCCCAGTCAAGTCGCCGCTTTTGAGAATGATGTTGAGCTTGGCGGGAAGGCTGCCCTTGGCCACATCGCAGAGCGCGCCATCCCAAATAGGTGCCGGCCAGGGAAGCACTGAAGTTCTGAGGCGTTGCGGCTCGGGGTGCGCTCATGAGTGAAAACGCGGTGATGTGGAAACTCGGGGTCTGTGACCGGCCTCAATCCGATCACCCCATGATCCGGGTCTACTGGGGTAGCGCGAAGACGTAAACGGCGTTCCCGCCGCTGGAGGTGTCCGCTTCCGGAGTCAAACTCAAGCCGGTGGCGGCGAACGGGCCCCCGCCGGCGGCGACGGCGATGTACTGACGGCCATTGACCGAATAGGTAACGGCTCCGCCTACGACTTGCGTAGGAAGCCGAGTCTGCCACAGCAGTTGGCCGTTATCGGCATCCAGCGCCCGCAGATAGCGGTCCATCGCGCCGTTAAAAAGGAGCCCGCCGCCGGTCGCGAGCACCGGTGAGTAGTTCGTGACGCGCGTTTCCCAAGTCCACAACGTCCGCCCGGTCTCGACCGAAATCGCATCAATGCGCCCGACTTTGTCCTTGCCGGGTGGAAATTTGCCGACGTTATCGGTGTTATAGACGAACTGCGGCGCCGCAGTGCGATCCGTGCGCGCGGTCGAGTCAATGCACAGATTCGAAAGCGGGAAGTACATGACGTTGGTTTTCGGATTGTAGGCGCCTTGCGCCCAATCGCGGCCGCCGTTATAGGTTGGGCAGACGCGATAGGTCTT
>JBGPHB010000728.1:0-3587 GCA_041484155.1 Bryobacteraceae bacterium | reverse complement strand
CGCTTCACACAGGAGAATAGCGGGGGCACGCTTTCGCTGCCGCTTGTTCTCCGCGTCTTTGGAGTTTCGACACCTTTCAATCGTCTCGTTGGACCGAGCTTTGAAATCCCAATCCAGGTCGCACTCTTGCGTCAAAACGACCGCGTAAGGATGGACGATTTCACCGAACTCCAAGCCGTCCATTCCTCGGGGCAACGATTCTGGCAACACATACAACTGGACCACGCTGGAAAGAATCTCGCCTTGATGGAAGGCTTCTTCCGCCAACGAGGGTAAGAACACAGTTGTCCGTTACTCCTCATCAGGGATTGAATACGCGGGACGCTCAGAACGGCGGACAACCTTGCCCTTCAGCACTCGCGTTTTTGGCGGCTCGATGGGTTCGACGGGGTACGCCCAAAACTTCCATGCCTGAGCAAGATATTCGAGAACCTCGGGCAGGGCTTCGGAGGGAAGATCGTCCAAAAGCATGTACGCGCACGAACGCGGCGTCAGCACTGCAGTCGTCGGTTCAAAGGGATCGCTAACCGGGTGCGCAAAGTAATGGTGGAAGTCACCTTCAGGCGTGTGACGTTTCCAGCCCAGCGTTAGGTACGTGTTTCTGCCAACGTACTCATGCTGCGGCTCCGAGATCGTCAGGTTGCATCGCGGTGTGAAGTCGATCTTCAATGCTCCACCGGAATAGGTTGCCAGACTGTCGGTTGAAATATCGGAGGATTCCGTCAACGTCATTGAGCTTGGTCCTTTCATTCGTGAAGAAGTCGTTGTCGATCAAAAAGCAATCCTCTTTCTTCTTCTGATCGGTCACTTCCGCGATTGCACTTCTGACCGTAACCTTGCCAATCGCGAGCTTGATGACTGTTTGTGACTGCATCTCTTCAACTACGTTCAGGACGTCATTTGCCGCGAGGATACCAGTAACGTGCGGCTTGATCAGTTGTGCCCATGTTGTCGTTTCCGGCAAGCCGAGCACGGATCGTCGAATCACATTCTGATAGCGCAAACCCACGCGGCTAAAAAACGCGGGTGAATACACTTCCAAGAGCGCTTTGAGCGGGGTATCGAGCCGCTTACGAAATTCCTCCCACCGGATGTATCGAGCGGAGGTAAGTGCCAAGGATTCCCGCGTCAAGGCGGTCTTCCACAGTCCATCTTCAGAGACGAATTCGTAAGCGCTCGGTTTCTGTTTTGGCAAGCCCTTCATCAGTTCCGCAACAGCGTTCGGAATACCCGGCGGCAGCGCTACTTCCGGCTGCCGCTCACGGAACAGCGGATATTCTTTCCGTATCCGTTCCTGGAATGTGGCAGGGGTTTCTGCGGCTATCCGCAAGATCGGCGGAAAGCGCAGCTGGCACAAGACTTCATTGAGCGGATTCTTGCGATAGATGATCCTGGGTAAATTGGGGAACGGTGAGGGCAGTGTCGTTGGATCGGGCATCGAACTTGCTGTCAGAGCCATTACTATAAGGAAGAATAGCAAGTCCTCCCGTAGCGCGTCAGCCCTGTGGAGAGTGAAACTCCACTCAGTCAGACCGTTCGAGCTTCTTTATCAACGTCTTACTGAATCGACGAACGAGTTGGTTTCCGCCGTGATGGGACGCTGTGGCGGGGCCTGAGAAGGCTGATTTTTGAAGTACGTCTAGGCGTCCATGTCGGTAGACCTGCCAAGAGCATATCGGATAGCAGTTTTATGCCTCCAGGAGTTCCCGAACACTCCAGATGTGATCCGCGATTCCGGCCGCCATAGCCGGGGTTATGCGAAGGGATTTGTGGACGCGGCAGAAGTTGTAGAACGTGAACCACACCGCAACAGTGAGTCCGGGGGAGCCTCAGTCGTGATCTCCTGGCGGCCCGCACTCGCGAGGCCGCCACCAGGAGGGACACGGAATTAGATGACTACCAGCTTGACTCTTTGGTCGTTTCCACTCAATATTTATAGATGCTTCGAATTGCCACGGCCATGATTTGTGCGGCTGTGCTGTCCGCTGTGCCAGGCCGTGCTCAATGGCTTGACTATCCGACACCGGGTATTCCACGCACTCCCGGCGGCAAAGCAGATCTAACCGCGCCCGCGCCTAAGATGCCCGGCGGGAAACCGGACCTCTCGGGAGTCTGGTCTACAAATCCCGACTTTTTCCGCGACCTCGCGAAAGATCTAAAACCGGAAGACCTTGCCATGCTTCCCTCGGCCATAGCACTTCAGGCAGCGCGCGAAAAGAACGATCACAAAGACGATCCGATGGCGGTGTGCATGCCTCCGGGCGTGCCGCGCATCGACACGTCCAATTCGGGCGAAGCTCTGCACCCGTTCAAGATCGTCCAGACGCCCACGTTGATCGCCCTACTCTACGAAACCTCGTCGAACTCGACATTCCGTCAGGTTTTTATGGACGGACGCCCCCTTCCCCGCGATCCCCAACCTACCTGGCTTGGATATTCCGTGGGGAGATGGGACGGGAACACGCTGGTCGTGGATACCACCGGTTTCAACGGCCGTGCCTGGCTGGATACCGCGAAAGGCCACCCGCAAACCGATGCGGGGCACGTAACGGAGCGGTTCACGCGCCGCGATTTGGGCCACATGGATTTGGAAATCACGATTAACGATCCCAAGGCGTATGGAAAGCCATGGAGCGCCAAGTTGCCGCTAACGCTGCTCCCGGATACGGAACTGATTGAAACCGTCTGCGAAAACGAAAAAGACCGGGAGCATATGGCGACCAAATGATCACCTCAGCCCTAACTCGCCGGAGCTTCATCGGAGTCATGCCCGCGATCGCCGGCACTCTTTGCGCCCAAACAAATCGCCTCTCGGAGCGTCCCGGCCCGGCCACGGCTTCGACGGCGCCGGGATTGCATCCGCTCGGAATGCGCGCCGACCGCGATGCGCTGCTATATATTCCTGAGTCCTCGAAAAAATTCGAGAAGGCGCCGCTCATCGTCTCGCTGCACGGGGCCTCACGAAACGCCGATCGCGGCATAGATCTGCTGAGGTCGCTTTCCGACGAACACGGTTTTCTGCTGCTTGCTCCGGCATCCGCCGCCCAGACCTGGGACATCATCCGAGGGGCCTACGGGCCGGACGTGGCTTTTATCAATCGGTCGCTGGCCCGGACCTTCACGATGCGGAGAGTCGATGCGGCGCGCATCGCGATGGCCGGTTTCTCGGACGGAGCTTCCTATTCGCTCTCGGTCGGCCTGTCCAATGGCGACTTGTTCAGCGCCGTATTCGGTTTCTCCCCCGGCTTCGTAGTGCCGGGAGAACGAGTCGGCAAGCCTCGGGTGTTCATCTCGCACGGGACTCTCGATCCGGTGCTTCCCATCGACGAATGCAGCCGCCGCATCGTACCGGAACTAAAACGGGACGGCTATCGAGTCACCTATCGCGAGTTTGAAGGAAAGCACACGCTGCCACCGGAAGTGGCGTCGGAAGCGATGAAGTGGTTCCTGGCATGATGGCTTGCGTCAGGCGTGCGGTCGATCTCCGTCCGGACGCATAAGTCTGCGTCACAAGACCCCGCCCTGAGAAGCTGTAAGGAATTGTCCTCATTTGTCCTCTCAACCCGCTCCCTTACGGTCGCGGTTCG
>JBGPHB010000727.1:0-3588 GCA_041484155.1 Bryobacteraceae bacterium | reverse complement strand
GTGGCGCGGGCGACGGCGCCAGGATGCCCAAAGAGCACTCCGCCGGACCCACCAATACGACCCGGGACAGGATCACCACGCCATTCCCGGTCGTGCTGGGATTGTTGGTTCCGGCCACGTTCATGCCGAGACCCGAGGCCGCCCGGACGATGATTCGCTGATTCTGCAGCAGCGACAGATCGAGTCCGGAGTTCGGATCCGTGTTCGAACGAACCATAAGGACCACGGCGTCACGGCACACGTTGCTTGCCTGGATGCCTTTGACGAGCGTCATGCCGATCGTAAAGGTCCCGGCGAACATTGGCACCAGGAACGCCATGACCAGAGCGAACTCCAGCATCGAGTTGCCGCGCTCTGTTCGACGCCGGGATGGATTGTGCTTCTTTTCCAAGTTGTCCTCCTTCAGAGCCGCTTAAACGCCCGGCGGCACCGTCGTTCCGGCCGCTAGTCCGCCTAAGACATCCATGGACGACGCGCCGAGGTTGATGCTGGGCGCTGTAAGTTTGTAACCCACGGCGGAGACAGGCAGGAGCCAGTTCCACGGGTAATTGGCCACCACTACCTCCACGATGTTGCCGGGCTGATTGGCGAGGGTCACGACTTTGCCGTTCGAAAGCGTTTGCGGCAGAGTGGGGTTGCCGGTCGCCGCGCAAGTGCCCGCATTGCAAACTTCCACGGGATTCGTCAGATCGTTCGCAGTGTAATAGTTCACCGTAATCAAATTGCCTTTCGTTCCGCCCAGGAAACCGACGGCATTCGTCTGCACGGCTTGCGTGATGCATACCGCCTGCGAAACCGTACAATCGGTCCCGTTGTATGTGGAGCCGTACGTTATGGCAAAGCGCGCGCCCTCACGCGTGGCGTGTACAAAGGTGCTCTGGAGAAAAATCACCAGAGCCACGTCGATAATGCCGATGAACATCACAAGCATCGGTATCAGGACCAATGCCCCCTCCACCATGGCGCTCCCGCGCTGTCTTGAGCTTCGCTCGTTGCCGGACCTATCGCGCATCAATCAAGTCTGCCCCCAAATAGTACTTTGGCAACAATCCGTTAGATCTTGAATCGGGTGAACCCGCTATCCGGGGCCGGAAAACATCCTTAGAACTTGCCCGGCTTCGGTACTATAAACCGCGTCTGTCCTCACTTCCCGAATCTGGGATAATGGCTTAGGTGTCCCGCGTCAAAGAACTGGAGTCGCGGCTGGAGCATACGGAGCAGCAGCTTCGTCTCCTGCAAAAGATCAGCCGTTTCATGGTGCGTGAGATGAGCCTCGGCGAGGCCCTTCAGGGCGTCGTTTCTCTGGTGGTCGAGTTCATGGAGTGTGACTCCTGCCTGCTGTATCTGCTGCAGGAGCGAGAACTGGTGCTGTGCGCCTCGAATAACCCTCAACCCGAAACCATTGGAAAGGTGCGGCTCCGGCTGGGAGAGGGCCTGACGGGCTGGGTGGCGCGCGAGCGCCGGCTCCTGTCCATCTCGCGCGAATCCTACCTCGATCCGCGGTTCAAGCTGTTCACCCATCTGCCCGAGGACACGTATGAAGCATTTCTCTCGGCGCCCGTTATCGTGCGCAACCGCGTGGCGGGGGTCATCAACGTGCAGCATCGCGAGCCCCATTTCCATACTGGCGGCGAGATGGAGTTGCTGACCACGGTCGGCGAACAGGTCGGATGCCTGGTGGCGCTGGCCTCGGCGGACCCGGCGGCGCTAGCCCCCGCGAACGTTCTGGACCTGGTCATGGCGCCCGCGCGCCGGACATAGATGAAATTCGCAGCGGCCTGCCTCGCCGTCACTGCCCTCGTCCCTCCCGTCGCGCTCGCGCAACGCTGGACGGTGCAGTATTTCCACGACCAGGATCGCGCCACGCTGTCCCTGCAGGATCTGGCCTTTCCTTCGAGCCGGCGGGGTGTTGCCGTCGGCACGATCTATGAGCAATCCAAGGGGCCGAGATTTGTGGTTCTGGTCTCGAGCGACGGTGGCGAGCACTGGTCCCTCGATCCGGTCAAAGAACATCCCCGCTCCCTCTTCTTCCTGAACGATTCGATGGGCTGGATGGTCACCGACAACGGGATCTGGTTGACGGAAGAATCCGGCCGGAGCTGGAAAAAAATCTCGGGGCAACAGAAGGCCGATCGCAAGTTGCGCCCGGCGCCCCCGGGGGGGCTGATTCTCCGCGTCTGGTTCCTCGCCCCCCGGCACGGGTTCGCCGTCGGCTTGCAGAAAACCGTGCTCGAAACTCAGGATGGCGGCCGCACCTGGACTCCCGTGGAAGAGGCTGCCAAGCCCCCGGCGAATCCGTCGTTCACTGCCTACACTCGGATCGCTTTCGACAACCCGAGGGTTGGGCTTATCGTCGGCGGAGCGACTCCTCCTCGCCGCGACGACGACCGGCTGCCATCGTGGATGGAACCCGAAGTAGCCGTTCGACGGCGCCAGGTACCGTCCCTTACCTTGCTTCTTCAAACCCTGGACGGTGGCGCAAAGTGGCTCCACTCGACCGCGCCGCTGTTCGGCATCGTCACCGGCCTGCGGCTCGCCGGCGACGACGGATTGGCGGTGATGGGATTCAACGAGTCGTTCGAGTGGCCGTCGGAAGTGGAGCGAATCGATCTCACCAGCGGAAAGAGCACACGCGTGTTCCGCGAGAAAAACCGGCGCGTGCTGGATAGCGCCTTGTTCCCCGGTCCCCGCGCCTTTCTGGCCGCCGTCGAACCTACCGGACGCCTCAACTCCTCGCCGATTCCAGGCAAAGTGAAGATACTCACCAGTACGAACTTCACGGACTGGAGCGAGATGGACGTGGATTACAAGGCGGTCGCGCGCTCCCTGATTCTAGCGGGGCCGGATGCGGACCATTTGTGGTGCGCCACCGACACCGGAATGATTCTGCATCTGGTCCCGTAACGAGTTGCCGAAACAGACGGAAGTGGCGCTGTTTTATCCACAAAGCATTCACCGCAAGGTCGATGTAAGTGGCTGATTGTAAAGCTTTTCTTTTCTGATGAAAGCAGGGAAACCGCTTACCTTTTCGCTTGACCCGGAAATAGTCTCAGTGCATGATGAGTGTGGTTCCAAGAGGTTCGAAGGACAACGAGCCTGGCGGGAAGTAGCGGATCCGGAACGATGATCCGTTGTGCCGGCGATAAGAGATTATTTCGGCGCGACGGGGAGCGAAGGAAGATCGGGCGACTCGCTAGGGTAAGCTTCTCTATTTGAAATCAGGTTGGGCGCTATGAGCCCGAGGGATCGAGAGGTCCTGGAGGGGAGCGGAGACCTGGGGACAAGCGGGGAGTTCCGGGATTGGATCTGGCAACGGGTGGCGCGCGTGGAACGCGCCTCGCGAGGCGACAAAAAGCCGAACGGGGGCGGGAGCGCGCAACTGAACGAGCTGGACGCAGGTTTCGGAATCGTTTCGAAGATGTAGGTCGGGAGCGTTAACCCGGCCGCGGGGATTGGTCGCGAGACGAGTCGTCGCTGCCGGAGAGCGAAAGACCGCATCGAGAAACGTGCTTCTACCGGAACGGAGAGCGGACGCGCACCGGCACATCGATCCGCAGTCGGGCAAAACCGGCAGCGGGGAGTAAAGGG
>JBGPHB010000726.1:0-3601 GCA_041484155.1 Bryobacteraceae bacterium | reverse complement strand
ACAGAACTTGAACGTTGCCGCATTGCTCCACGACATAGGCAAACTTGGGATTCCCGATCATATACTCCTCAAGCCGGGTCCCCTCTCCGCGGAGGAATGGGAAAAGATGAAGACCCATCCCCTGATGGGCGCCGAAATGCTTTCCCGCATGAAATACCCGGAAGGGATTCTTGCCATCGTGAAGGCGCATCATGAAAAGTGGGACGGGTCTGGTTATCCCCACGGCGTGGCGGCTGAAGCTATTCCCATCGGGGCGCGGATTCTCTCCGCGGTCGACTGTTTGGATGCGCTGGCGTCCGATCGTCCCTATAGGAGCGCGCTGCCGCTACAAGGGGCCATGGACAGAGTCAGGGCAGACAGCGGTAAAAGCTACGATCCCAAGGTGGTGGCGGTTCTCGAGCGACGGCACGTGGAACTGGAGAAGCTTGCATGGGAAGCGGCGACAAAGACGATCGTCCCCGTGAGTGCGGACCTGTCGGAAGCCCCCCAGGAAGACCTCGGAAAGCTCGCCACCAAACTGCTGGTCGAGTCCACCGCGGCTACGCATTCCATCTTGGGGCCGATTGGTTCGGCGAGACAAGAGACCTCCTTGCTGCAAGGCTTGGCCGGTTCCCTGGCTCATGCTACTGGCATCGACGAGGTAGTCTCGGCGGTTCACAAATGCTTAGGCCAGATGATCGGTTACGACACGTTAGCGGTCTACGTAAGCCGTGGCGACAAGGTAGAACTGATATCTGTGGTGGGTGGGAATCGTCACCTGTTTTCCGTACGTGCATTCCCGATGACGGAATCGCTTTCGGGTTCGGTTGCCCAAAGTCGCACTCCGATACTGAACGGCAGCACCGGCCTGGAGTGCTGTTATTCTAACGATTCCACGGTCATCTACAAGCTACAGGCCGTGCTGGCCGTGCCCTTCGAGGGCCGAAATGGCGTGACGGGAGTCCTGACACTCTACCACCCGGATCGAGATGCTTTCCGCCGGGACGACCTTCGTGTCGTTGAAGCGGCAGCTCTCCACGCTGGGCCGGCGATTGAAAGCGCTTTGAAATATCAGGAAGCCGAGGAGTCGGCCGTTACGGACCATCTCACCGGTATTCCGAACGCGCGATCGCTGGCCATTCATCTGAAGCGGGAGCTGTTGAGAGCGAACCGCGACACGTCCACCATCGGACTGCTGGTGTGCGACTTAGATGGATTCAAACAGGTGAACGATCGCTTCGGGCACCTGAAAGGCAACGAAGTCCTTCAGCATGTCGCCAACGGCCTCCGCGAAGCCTGCCGAGGTTCCGATTACCTGGCGCGAATGGGAGGGGACGAGTTCGTGCTGGTGCTTCCGGACCTAAAGGAAGAACTCAGCTCGTCCTATGTAGACAGGCTCCGCGCAGTAGCGCTGGAGGCCGGCTGGACGGTGTGCGGTGAGGAGTGCCTGTCCATGAGCATCGGGGCCGCTATCTATCCGATGGATGGTAGCGACCCGGAATCGTTATTCGCGGAAGCCGATCGCCGAATGTACCGTGTGAAGCAGGAGAGCAAGGCCGCGAGCGCCTTGAAAGAAGAGCCTGCGCTTGACAGCACCCCGAGTTTCTGACAGAATCTCAACGGTTGCACGCACGGAGAAAAACACGCTGAATTGCATTTGGAGAAAGCCCTGGGCCGGCTTACGGGCCGCAGTCGCGATCGTTATCTGCGGGACGGCGGTCGCCGTCGCACAAACCACACCAGTTCCAAAAATGACCGGCCCGATTCCCGTGACCGCGGATTCGTTTCCGTTTCTGGCCGCGAGCCGGAGTCTGCAAGCCTTTGACTTGGCCAAGCTCGGCTACGTCGAGGAGGAGTTCATCGTCAGCGGAACGGCGAGCGTCTACGACTGGGCGGCCGATGGCACGCTGAACGTGAAGACGCCGAATGCTCCCTACGGGAACCGGATTCTGCTGCGTCATCCCGCCGATCCCGCACGCTTCAGCGGGACCGTGGTGGTGGAGCTGATGAATGCGGCTCGCCGCTTTGATTGGTCCATGATGTGGGGCTTCTCCCGGGACTATTTCCTGGAGCACGGGGACGCCTGGGTCGGGATCACCTTGCCCACGGCCGCGCAGGGGCTGAAGAAGTTCAATGCCAATCGGTATGCGGCGGTGTCCTTTGCGAGCCCGGCTCCAGGAGCGTGCCCCTCGGACGGAAAAAACGCTGCTCCCGACGTGGAGGATGGCTTGCGCTGGGACATGTTCAGCCAGGTGGCTGCCGCGCTTAAGAGCAACGCACCCTCTCGCCCCTTAGCGGGTTTCAAAGTCGAGCGCATCTTCATGACCACCCAGGGCGGCGACATCATCACCTACATCAACGCCATTCATTCCCACGCCAAGATGGAAAACGGGAAGCCGGTGTACGACGGCTACCTGGTCAAGAATCCAACCAACGCGGCGCGAATCAGCCAATGCGGCGCCGCGCCGGGGAAGGGCGATCCGCGCCAGATCCTGGGGAACGCGAATGTCCCGGTGATTGGAGTCGTGGCGCAAGGCGAGCTTATGGATTCCTTGCCGTCCCGGAGGCCGGACAGCGATGAGGCCAGCGGCCGGTATCGGCTGTATGAGATCGCCGGTGTCGCGCACATCGACAACAATCCGTATTTCTTCCTGCCCTCCGTCGCCGACCAGACCGCGGCAGCGGGCGCCGCGCAGGGGACCCCGTCCTGGCCGTTCAACGTCCGCTGCGAGCCCGAGATTCCGCTCAGCGATCACCCGGCCTTGAAGTACGCCTATAACGCGGCTTTCGCGAACCTCGACCAGTGGGTTCGCAAAGGGACGCCGCCACCGCATGGCGAGCGCCTGGTGGTGAAGGACGGTAGCCTGGTGACCGACCAGGCCGGCAACGGCGTCGGGGGTGTCCGCAGTCCGTATGTGGACGTGCCGGTGGCGACGTATTACACCACCAGCCCGGGCCCGGGGACCTGCCGCGAGCTGGGCCACACCTCCACCTTCGATTGGGCGCGACTGGACGCCCTGTATGGCAGCTACAAGAACTACGCCAGCAAAGTCGCGCAGTCCGTGGATCGTTTGGTCAAGGAGCGCTGGCTGACGGAATCCGACGGGCGCAGGATCAAGGCGGAGGTGAACGCCGTTCCCGCGGCATCGCGCGCGAGCGGAGTGGGGAACTAGTCGCGCGTCTTGACACATGCGACTCCTGTTGGCGTTGATGTTGGTGATCCCGCTTGGCGCTCAGCCAAAATACTCCAATCTTCAGATCTTGAAGATGCCGGAGGACGACCTGATCCCTTACATGCTTACGTTCAATGAAGGGTTGGGCGTGCGCTGCGCCTATTGTCACGACCCGCACTCCTTTGCCGCCGACGATTACAAGACCAAGGAAACGGCGCGGCGAATGATCACCATGGTCCAGGAGTTGAACGCGAAATTTCCCGCGGGGAAGACGCGCATCACATGCTACACCTGCCATCGTGTTGAGACCACGCCGCTAATGGCGCCGCCGGCAAATTGAATCGCTCAAGATCGGGAAGCTACTTTATTCACGCAAAGACGCAAAGGCCGCCAAGAAGAACGGGCTTGGTTTTTCTTTGCGGCCTTTGCGTCTTTGCGTGAACCTGTGT
>JBGPHB010000725.1:0-3601 GCA_041484155.1 Bryobacteraceae bacterium | reverse complement strand
CCGACGGCGAGCGGGTCTACATCCACTGCGGGGATCTCGGGACGTATTGTCTCGACATGGCGGGGAAAATACTGTGGTCGAAGCAGTGGCCCGTGCTCGAGACTCGTTGGGGTTACGGCACCGCTTCGTCACCGGCGCTACACGAGGGGCGACTCTACATCGTTAATGACAACGAACAGCAATCATACATGGTCGCTCTCGACAAGCTGACAGGCCAGGAAATCTGGAGAGTGCGCCGGGACGAACCGACCACCTGGTCGACGCCTTACATTTGGAAAACTCAGGGCCGGACGGAGATCGTCACCGCCGGCCGTAAGAAAATACGCTCCTACGATCTGGACGGCAAGGTGCTCTGGGAGATCTCCGGCATGTCGTCACTCACCATACCGACGCCGTTTTCCGATGATGGTTTGCTTTACGTAACGTCGGGCTATCGCGGCGATCAGCACCGTCCCGTCTATGCCATCCGGCCGGGCGCCAGTGGGGATGCCAGTGATCGGTACATCGCCTGGAGCTTGCCGCAGGCGGGATCTTACATGGCTTCGCCGGTGCTCTATGGGGGCCGATTTTACGTTTTGCTGGACGCTGGATTTCTCACTTGTCACGACGCGAAAACCGGGCAGGAGATTTACGGCAAGCAGCGGTTCGAGAGCGGCAGCGCGAACTTTACTAGCTCGCCCTGGGCGTATAACGGCCGCATCTTTTGTTTGAACGAGGACGGAGACACCTATGTCATCGAGGCGGGTCCTCGATTCAAGGTGCTTGGGAAGAACAGCCTGGGTGAGATGTGCATGGCTTCCCCGGCGATCGCTGACGGGAGTCTAATTTTGAGGACGTTTTCGAAGCTGTATCGGATTGGGTAAAGAAGAGAGCAGCTTCTACGACCCCGCTGCAACCCCCGCGGTTCTGCTCCGCAAATGCGCGAAGCGCGGGTCAGACCGGAACCCATCGGCCTTTGCATCCAAATCGGCGAACAGCATACCGTACGATCCTTCGTTGCAAGCACGCTCCAACTCCTGGAAAGCCTCCTCCCGTTTTCCGAGAGCGTCCAGCAGGAGGGCGACGTGAAAGGCGTCCACGTATTCCGTCTCACGAATCCGCTGCAAATCTTCGAGAATCGCCCAGGCCTCCGTCGACCGTCCGTGGCGGGCGAGGCATCTTCCCTCATCGGCCCTGAGCCAATGAGTATCGGGCGAGATGGTGGTAGCGAGCCGGTATTGCGCCAAAGCTTCCGCGGGCCGGCCTGCGTGGTCCAGCGCTTCCGCGTAGAAGGCTCGGGCGACTTGCGGGCTGGGATGCAGATCCATGGTGTTCTTTCCCCATTCCACGGCAGCGTCGAATTCCCGGCAGAAGAGCCGCAGGACCATGCCTAAAATCGCCAACTGAGGCGCCAGAGAGTCATCAGCGTGCGCCCGCTGCATCACGGCGCGAGCCTCCTCAGGCCGCTCGCCCGCCAAGTAGATCTGGGTCAGATTGATGCAAAGTTGTGCCGAGGCGGGTCGTTCCCGATGTACCGCAAGCAACTCCGATTCCGCCTCCACCAGCTTATGTTCGAAGATGCACAGCCCAATCGCGCGATCCAGGCGCAGTTCCGGTGTCAAACCGCACAAGTCGACCGCACGGCTGTGCGCCTGGAGAAATGCACCGTGGATATCGCGCGGGGCGCGCATCAGGAAGCCCGCCAGCATCAGGTACGTTCTGGAAATGGCTTCAAACGCCCGGAAGTCGGCGCTGTCATTCTCGGCCGCGCGTTGGAAACAGGTCAGCGCGTGTTCAAAACCCGCCCGCGTGTATTGGTTCAAAAAGTGCCAGCCGCGCCGAATCAGATCTTCCGACTCGGGTATTTCCAGGCAGTAGCCGAACTTGGGGCGGCAAGTGATCCATGCCCCGTACTCCTTCAATACACTTTTGAGCTCGGCGATGGTTACGTTGACCGTGTGGTTGGAGATGTTGACGCCGTCCCAGGCCGCATGGATCAATTCCTTGTAAGGTACCAGCCGCCCGGGATTCTGAACCAGAACCTTGAGGGCGCGAAAGGCCCGCGGTCGCAAGTTCAGTTTGACGCCGTCCCGAAGCAATCGAGTGCCGGCGACGTCGACGTGAAAAGGACCTAACGCGATCGGTTCTTCCCGGCTCACCATGATTGGCGTCCTCTAAAATTTGACAGTTCCGTGACTCGCCTCCTGCCAAATTTGATCGTTCCTTGACGCCTAACGGGCCAAGCTTAGCATAGAATCCGTGTGATAGGGGGTCCTACATGACATCCAGGTTGATCACTGTTTCACTGCTGGTCGTGTGCTTGATCGTTCTCACGCCTAGCCTACTGGCCCAGTCGGCCGGGACGGGCGCGCTTACCGGAACGGTCAGCGATCCGTCCGGCGCAACGGTCCCCAATGTCAACGTCACGATAACCAGCACAGAGACAAACCAGACCCGGACCGCAACCACCGGCGCGGATGGCGGTTATAAGTTCTCATTGCTTCCGCCTGGGACCTATCGTGTGAGATTCAGCGCCGCCGGGTTCAGGACCGCCGAGGTCTCTTCGGTAACGGTGACCGTGACCGAGACGCCCGTGCTCGATCGCGCGCTGGAGGTGGGCGCGCAGAGCGATCAGGTGACCGTCGAAGCGCTGACCGAATCCCTGCAAACGGCCACATCCACTCTGGGAACGTCGGTGGGGAGTCGCACCGTCACCGCCCTTCCGCTGAGCAGCCGCAATTACACGCAGATCCTCGCATTGTCGGCGGGCACCAATACCGGCGCCAACAACGCCACCGCCCTGGGCAAGGGCACGCAGAACATGAGCGTGAATGGCAATGACCCCGGCCAGAACAACTTCCAGATGGATGGCGTCAACATCACGAATTTCGCCAATAGCGGCAGCGCGAATGACTCGGGTCTTTACGCAGGCGTCGGAATCCCCAGTCCCGATTCGATCCAGGAGTTCAAGGTTCAAACCTCGACTTACGACGCAAGCTACGGCAGGAACCCCGGCGCCAACGTCAACGTCGTCACCAAGTCCGGCAGCAACCAGTTTCACGGATCCGCGTTTGAGTTCCTGCGCGACACCATCTTCAACGCCAACGATTTCTTCTACAACCGCAACAACCCAGCCAGCGCCACCACCAAGCAGATTCTGAACCAGAATCAGTTCGGGGGCGTGGTGGGCGGCCCAATCATCAAGAACAAGCTGTTTGTCTTCGGAAGCTATCAAGGAACCCGCCAGAAGAATGGGTTGGCTTCGCAGGGCGTGACCACCGCGCTGCTGCCTCCGATTCCGGCAGGCGACCGGTCCGCGCCGGGATTCGCAGCAGCGCTGGGAGCCGCCAGTTGCCCCGACAATCATCCCGGAGACAACAACTTCAAGACGCCGAGCGGAAGCCAGAACGTGCTGTGCAATGGATCCAACATTAACCCGGTGGCGTTGAACATTTTGAACATTAAGTTGCCGAATGGCCAGTACTACTTCCCCAGCTCTGGCGTCGCCACCTATAAGCAAGCTACCTTCACCAGTCCGGCGATCTACAACGGAGACCAGGGACTGATCAACTTCGACTATTTGATCAACGCCAAGCACACCCTGGCAGGCCGCTGGTTCTAT
>JBGPHB010000724.1:0-3602 GCA_041484155.1 Bryobacteraceae bacterium | reverse complement strand
CGGTTCACGCCGAGGCCGCCCTCAGGGCCGGGCCGGCTGTACTTCCATTTCAGCGCGCACGTAGACGCGTCGATCGCATGAGTCGTATCAAAGGTCGTGAAGTAAAGCACGCCTTGAACAACGATGGGTCCGGTTTGGAACGACGTGGTTTCCCCGGTCTCATACGAGCACGCCCGTCTTAGTCCGCTAACGTTCGCTTTGGTGACTTCGGTCAGCAGCGAAAAACGCGTCGAGGAGAAATCTCCGCTGTAGCCGGGCCAGTCGCCTGGTTGGCTCTGCGAAAGCCCGGTCCGAACCAGCAGCCCGAACAAGCCGGCAAACAAGAACAACGTTGTCTTGCGCATATTGCATCGAATCTACCACGCTGGACAATGGGGCCGCCGCGGCGTGCGCTTTGGAACGTTTCACCCCGATTTTCGTGCCGTGCTGAGCGAGTTGATCCGCGGACACTTGGGTCAGAAGGACTTGGGCTCCGTCTTTCCTGGCTATCAGTCCGGCGATCCGCTGGGTCTCTTGCGCTCGCATGCCGCATCTTCGATAGAATCGAATGCTGCATGAATCGAAAACGGTGGGGGATTATTTCGCTGCTGTTCACGGCCTCCCTCATCAATTACCTGGACCGTGCCAGCATCTCGCTCGCTCTTCCGGCCATTTCGCTGGAACTTCATCTGGACCCGACAACCAAGGGGTTGTTGCTGTCGTCGTTCTTCTGGTCCTACGCGTTCATGCAAATTCCCATGGGGCTGCTGGTGGACCGTTTCCCCATCCGCTGGTTTTACGCCGGTATGTTCGCGATCTGGTCGCTGGCCTGCGGCCTCACCGGTTTCGCCGGCAGCCTGGCGATCCTGGTTTCGCTGCGCATTCTGCTGGGCATCGGCGAATCCATCTATTTTCCCGCTGGAACAAAGACGGTATGCTTGCTGTTCCCGCCATCCGACCGCGGCCTTCCCAGCGGTCTGTTCAACTCCGGCACGCGAGCGGGAATGGTGGTTGGCGGGTTCGTCTTGCCCTTGCTCATCACGTCGTTCGGTTGGCGGACCATGTTTATCATTCTGGGTTTCGGTTCGCTGCTCTGGCTAGTGCCGTGGCTGCTGACTGTTCCCGCAGACTTACGCCCGGCCAGCCGCGCCGGTGCAAAGTTCCGCCTGCCCGCGTTCAATCGGGACCTGCTCGGGATTTGCCTGGGCTTCTTCTCGTTCGACTATTTCCTGTATCTGCTGCTCACGTGGCTGCCTGATTACCTGGTACAGGTGCGCCATCTGGGCATCCAGCAGGCGGGTATTTATTCGGCGATCCCATTCGTGGTGTTCACCGCCGCCGAGGCTTCGGGCGGCTGGATCGGCGACTTCTTGATCGCGCGCGGCGGCGAAGAAACCAGAACGCGGAAAATCATCGTGACCGTGGCGTTCTTGCTGGGCTTGCTACTAATTCCAGGGGTGCGCGCCAACAACGTCCATTGGGCCATCGCGTTGATCGCCTGCGCGTGCGCCGCCGGTCTGGCAATGGGCAACTTGATTGCGATGGTGCAGAACTGCGCGCCTCCACAAGAGGTCGCGGCGTGGGCTGGGATGCAGAATTTCGCCGGCAACTGCGGAGGAATCGTGGCGCCGCTGATCACCGGGATCCTGATCACCCGAACCGGTTCCTACACCCCGGGGTTCACCATCGCCGCACTGGTGCTGGTCTTAGGCCTCCTTCCGTATTGGTTCGTGGTAGGCGACCTGAAATTATCGATCCATTCTCCAGATGGAGCGGTCCCTGCGACGCGCCCCTGACGCCGCACGGTCTCGTCCTCGCCACGCAACCTTCTCCGAACGGATCGCCGAGTCTGCCGCGTTCGTAAAGGGCGCGCCGACACGTTATTGACGGTCCAGCAGGAACAGACCCCAAGCGCGGTCGCGATTTGTATGCCCGGCGGGACCAACCACAGGTATAGCTTGCGGCTCAGAAAGCTGTCGTCATCGTCGGCGCCGCCGACCGTGATCTTCTTCTCGGGTTTCCAATCCCCCATTTCGAAGGTGTTGGACACGATGCCCGTTCCCGGCTTCAATTCTGTGAGCAACCTCGGGCGCAGCTTCAAGTTCACGCCATTCAGCAGGAACAGGGTGACGACGCTGGCCTCGTGGAAGTCGGCCTTGAAAAGATCGTTCTCTTCAAAGCGAACCCGATTCTCCACACCTGTTTTCTTCGCGTTCTCCTTCGCCTCGCGGATGCGGTCCGGATCGATATCAATGCCGACGCCTCTCGCGCCGAAGTCCTTCGCGGCGGCAATCACGATTCGGCCGTCGCCGCAGCCGAGATCGTAGACCACGTCGCCCGGCTTGACATCGGCCAGTTTGAGCATCAACGTGACCGCTTCGACAGTCGTCGGAACATACGGGACGTCCAATTCGCGTCGCGGCTGGGTACTTTGACCCGCGGCGAACGCGACGGAAAGAAGCGTGGCAAGGGAGACAGAGCAATCGGTCGGCTTCCGCAGCAGCATCGAGTCACCTCCTTGGGCGAGCGTATCGCAATCCGGGCGGGAATGCATCGAGTGCGCCTGAGCTCCGGCTCCGGCTATCGCGCCCTTAGGTGTCAATTATTTTTCTTTCATCCGAAGCCCGCGGCCTCCTGCGTGCACAATAACGGGCAGGACGGTGATGGTATGTTCAAGAGACTAAAATTATCAGTGTTGGCCCTGGCAGGACTGCTGGCCGTTTTCAACCCAGTGGTGGTTTTCGGCCAGCATGGCGGCGGAGGCTCTAATCGCGGCGGCGGACAAAGCTTCCGGAGTGGCGGCGGAGGCTCTAATCGCGGTGGCGGACAAAGCTTCCGGGGTGGCGGTGGAGGCGGCTTCAACCGCGGCGGTGGTAGACAAAGCTTCCAGGGCGGCGGTGGGCGTAGCTTCAACGGAGGCGGTCAGAACTTCTCCGGGCGTTCCTTCTCCGGCCAGAACAAGTTCCGCGGCGGCGGACGTGACTTCGACCGGGGCCGAGAGTTTCGCGGCGGAAGCCGGTTCTACGGCGGGCGCAACTATTCCTACGGCTTCTACGGCGCGCCGTATTACAGTTACTACGCGCCCGGCTATTCTTACGGCTACACCAACCCGTGCGGCTACTACGATGCGTGGGGCTATTGGCGGACCAACCCTGCTTGCTACGTTGATCCGTACAGCTACGGATACGGCTACTGAAGGATTATTTGCTCCGCCGAATTGAGAATGTTCTGCTTGTGAACTGTCATCATTGCTGCGGTTCTGGTGCAAACGCGCCTTCACGGTAGATGTGCGCCAGTCGAGACGCGAGCCAAGTCTTGGGCCTGAACAACGTCTCCGCGGTTATCCATAGCGCGAGGGCCGCCCCCAGAAACCCGATCAAATCCGCCCATCCTACAGCCACGTTGCTGGTCACGACCAGATGAACGCTCTGGTGGCGGCTCGAAAGCCAGTTCTGTTCCGCCTGCGATCCGGCTCCGGATTGGCCCTAATTCCCACTCTAAGGAGCCAGGCCTGGCGCGTCCTATGGGCAGGAGCTGCCGACTTGACTTCGTCTTCGGCTGAAGGGATGAATGTGTGGACTGCGGCGGCGACCTGGTTCTCGCGCCGCAATGTAGGCCATGCT
>JBGPHB010000723.1:0-3605 GCA_041484155.1 Bryobacteraceae bacterium | reverse complement strand
GCTCAATACTTCACGGAGCGCGGCGTCGCCGTTCAACTGGGCGGCGGTGGACGGTTGCGCGGGGAGACCGCACGTTCCATCCTGGTGGAGCTTTTGCGCGACCCTGTCCGACGCGCCGAAATGAGCCGGCACGGCATGGACCTGGTGGACGGGCAGGGATGCCGGTCAGCGCTGCGCGAACTTACTGCTGCGAGGCAATCCGCGTTGTGAACGGAGACCAACGCATGAGGATTGGAGACCGCACCATCGGCCCGGGCTGTCCGGTATACGTCATCGCGGAAATGTCCGCCAATCATGGACAGGATTTCCAACGAGCCGCCGACACTCTCCGCGCCGCCAAAGAGGCGGGCGCGGATGCCATTAAGCTGCAAACCTACACGGCGGATACTCTGACGCTCGCCTCGGATCGCGAATGCTTCCGAATTTCCGGTGGAACTCTGTGGGACGGCCGCACGCTGCACGAGCTGTATCAAGAAGCCTACATGCCGTGGGAATGGCAGCCCAAGCTGAAGACGCTGGCGGACGAGGTGGGGATTCATCTGTTTTCCTCGGCCTTCGACGCGAGTGCCGTCGATTTTCTTGAACGGATGGACGTGCCGGCGCATAAGGTAGCATCCTTCGAGCTGATCGACTTGCCGCTCATTCGAAAAATGGCGCGTACCGGAAAACCGCTGATCATGTCGACCGGGATGGCGACGCTCGCCGAGATTGAAGAAGCGGTGAGCGCCGCGCGGAACGAAGGAGCTTCCGACATAGCGTTGCTGCGGTGCAGCAGCGCGTATCCGGCGCCTCCGGAATCCATTCATCTGCGGACGATTCCGTTCTTGTCGGCGGCGTTCGATGTCCCCGCGGGTCTTTCCGATCACACACTCGGCATTGCCGTACCGGTGGCTGCTGTCGCGATGGGCGCCTGCATTATCGAGAAGCACTTTACGCTCTCCCGCGGCTTCGGAGGGCCGGACAGCGCGTTCTCGCTGGAACCCGCGGAATTGAGGGCGATGGTGGACGCAATCCGAACGGCGGAACGGTCGCTCGGCGGCATCCATTTTGGCGCGACTGACAATGAGCGGGAGAGCCGGAAATTCCGGCGTTCGCTGTTCGCGGTGGAGCGGGTGCGCGCGGGCGAGCCCTTTACTGAAAAAAACGTGCGTTCGGTCCGCCCGGCCGACGGACTTGCCCCACGCTACTTCGAGGCCGTACTCGAATCGC
This sequence comes from Bryobacteraceae bacterium, assembly GCA_041484155.1. GTDB lineage: Bacteria > Acidobacteriota > Terriglobia > Bryobacterales > Bryobacteraceae > Palsa-187. The sequence goes on along the minus strand of JBGPHB010000723.1, from coordinate 2,396 downwards.
GGGCGCGGGTGGATATCGATCCGGGCACGCCTTTGAGCTGGAGTCTTATTGATGAAATCCAAAAAAATAGCGTTGGTCGTCGATAATCCGTACCGGGATCTTCCCGGACTGATCCTGACGGCCATGCAGCTATGCCAATCCGGACACACCTGTTATCTGGTGCCCCTGAATCTGCGGGACTGGGAGGTGTGGTCGCTGGCTCCCGATTTTGTGCTGCTGAATTACCTGAAGAAGAATAACCAGGAGTTCGCGCGCTGCGCCATGGAGGCGGGGATTCGGGTCGGCATCCTGGACACCGAGGGCGGCATTTTCACAAGTCTGGACGCGTACGGAGTTGAAATCGCCCCAGACGACGCCGTGCGCAGGGGCATTGACTGTTTTTGCAGTTGGGGTCCGAAATTGGCCAACTACATCGTTGATCATGGTTGGTTTACTGACAAGCAAATTTCGGTTACCGGCTGCCCGCGGCTGGACTTCTACGCGGCTCCCTGGCGCGACGCATCGCTGAAAGCATCCTCTTACGCTGACGCTTACGGCCGCCCACAGGTGCTGATCAGCGGTGTGTTCACGTTGGCGAACCCCGCCTTCGAAGATCCGGCAGAAGAAGCGAGAGGCGTGGCCGCGTTCTTGGGGCTACCGGAAGAGCAAGTCCTTGAATGGCAAAGAATCGAACACGCAGGGATGCTGGAGCTGGTGGATCTCAGCAACCAACTGGCCGCGCGCTTCCCGAAAGCCGCCTTCATCTATCGCCCCCATCCGTTTGAGAAGCTCTCCACCTACGACAACCTGTTCACCAAACGCGACAATCTGCATGTGGTGAAAAAGGGCACGGTGGATGGATGGATGCTGCGCGCGAGCGCCCTCATTCAGCGGGGTTGTTCCACGGCGACCGAGGCTTCGATGATTGGGGTTCCGGCATTGTCACCCAAATGGATCCCGTGCCGGGGATTCATGGAGGCTCCCGAGAGCGTCAGCATTCAGTGTGAATCGGCGGGCGAGCTAGGGGACCGCCTGGAAGAGATTCTGGCGGGAGACCTCAACGTTCCCCAGTTCATTCAAGACAACATCCGGCAGATCACGGCGGAATGGTTTTTGTCGATTGACGGGGATGCACACCAGCGGGTTGCGCGGGCGATCGGCGATACTCTGACCGGCGGCAGCGACGTTTCCCTCAAGTATTGCGCGCGGGCCATCGATGGCGTGACTTACCGTGAAGCGCCCTTGAGCCGGCGTCTCAGGTCGTCCGTACGACGGGGGCTGGGGCGCTCGGTGCACTGGTCGTTTTCCCGCTTCCAGAACGTCTTTCATGACGGGTGGGAACAATCGGACAAGCACTTCAATCTTGCGGATGTCCGCTCGGTAGCTGAATCCATTCAGCCCCTGGCCCGGAATCGTTCGGGAGGAGCCTGGTCCAACGTGGGGATTCACCGCGCCGCGGACGTGGCGGAATACCGCTTCGGCTATCTGCAGGGACGGGCCGTGGCGGTGACGCCGAACTGATTCGCGGTCCTCTGCCAGTGTCTTGAGTCATTCATTCGCTTAAGATCTGGAAGCTACCTTTCACGCAAAGACGCAAAGGCAGCCAACAAGAAGAATGGGCTTGGTTTTCTTTGCGGCCTTTGCGCCTTTGCGTGAACCTGTCTTACGCGATTTGTTCGGCGAACTTCTGACTCAGCACACTCCAACGGCGTTTCTACATTTTCTGCAGCAGAACCCCGCCCTGACGGGCAGGGCTTCTCGTGCGTTTGCAAGCCCCGCCCGTTAGGGCGGGGTAGCGTCCGTCACCCGAGACTGATTACACGAACCATGTCCATGAATAAAGCCCGGCACGTGCTCGCCATCATTCCCGCCCGCGGGGGCTCCAAGGGTATCTTGCGGAAGAATCTGTTGGAGATCGCCGGGCGACCATTGGTCAGCATCACGATCGGGCACGCGGTCGCGGCATCGAGGGTAAGCCGGGTGGTGGTTTCGACCGACGACGACGAGATCGCGGCGGCCGCGCAGCGGGCGGGGGCGGAAGTGGTCCGCCGGCCTCTGGAAATCTCAGGCGACACGGCTAGTTCGGAATCGGCCCTGCTGCATACGCTGGGGGTTCTCTCGGAGCGGGAAGGATATGAGCCGGATCTGGTCGTTTTTCTCCAGGCAACGTCACCCCTGCGCCGCTCCCAGGACATCGACGCAGCCATCGAAACGCTGGAGCGAGAAAATGCGGACTCGCTGTTCTCGGCGTGCGCCCAACATGGATTCCTGTGGCGCCGCGGGCCGGACGGAAGCTGGAAATCCTTCAGTTATGACTATCAGCACCGTCCCAGACGGCAGGAGGCGCCAGAGGATGTGGTCGAGAACGGTTCGATTTACGTCTTCCGCCCAGCGGTATTGCGCTCCAGCGGCAACCG
>JBGPHB010000722.1:0-3608 GCA_041484155.1 Bryobacteraceae bacterium | reverse complement strand
TGCTAGCGACGTCTCCCGGACCAGCCGTTTCGGAGTGTCGTTGTCGATCAAGAAGGGATATTCGTGATACGCCTTGTAGGTCAGGCCGCCGCCGCAAGGCTTTTCCCAGGCCAGCTTTTCGTCGAAGATGATGGCCTTGAGCCCGGCTCGCGCCAGACGCTCCGCGGCGAACGCTCCGGCGGGACCGCCGCCCAATACGGCCACGGTTTTCATTGCTTCGAACCTATGGGCGGGTGATTCGGGGGCAGCGCCGGCATCTGGATCCCACCGCCCGGCGCGCCGTGTGGATTCGCGCCATTCTCGGTGCGCCCTCGCACCACCCATTTACTGCCCTTGCGATCGAGCACGTAATTCATCTGCATCCCGCCGGCTTCGGGGCCATTCTTGGGACGAAAGAATACCCCGGCGCGCGCCTCATCGCGTTGGAAGGAAATGGATGTCACTTCCACCTGCATCATGTTTGGGTCGAGCCCGGTTTGGGCCGTGCGCGCCTGCAGATATTCGATCACTCCCTGGCGGATCGCGTCGGTATTTTGAATATCGCGCGAACAGGCCGCGAGCAGCATCGCGGCCGCGAAAAGGGCGAATTTGCGCACATCCCGATTATACTCTGCGCGGACGTTTCTACATTTCGCTGTGGGGCGGGCAGTCCTGCCGGCAAGCCGGCTATCGTGCCGGCTTTTTTCGGGTGCATCGACACAAGAAAGCCGGCCTGGAGGCCGGCTCGCCGCCATGACTGGCTGCCCCACGTCACCGGAGCAGTTTCGCGATGCGTTCCGGATCATTCGGAACTACCACCGATTGATTCCCGTAAGTGGAGCGGATCTTCACGCCGCCCGGCGCCTCCAGCTTTCCCGTGTGGTAGCGGTAGATGTAATCCGGATCTTTGAGCAGATTGCCAGTGAGCACGGCGACGACGTCCGCGCCGCGATCGATGACGCCGCTCGCGGTGAGCTTGCGGATTCCCGCCAGCGTAGCCGCCGAAGCCGGCTCGCAACCGATGCCGCAGCGCCCGATTTGTGCCTTCGCGTCCGCGATTTCCTGCTCGGTGACCTGCTCCACCACGCCGCGTGAAACCCGCACTTCGTGCAACGCTTTCGGCCACGATACCGGATCGCCAATGCGAATCGCCGTCGCCAGGGTCTCCGGTTTCTCAACCGCATGAAACTCGCCCCCAACTACAAGATCGCGAAACGGCGCCGCGCCTTCGGCCTGTACTACGCCCAGTCGCGGCATTTTGTCGATCAGCCCGAGCTCGAGGGCTTCACGCAACGCCTTTCCGAACGCCGAGGTGTTCCCCAGGTTTCCGCCCGGCAGCACAATCCAGTCCGGCGCGCGCCAGTCGCGTTGGTCCAGCATCTCAAAGATGATGCTCTTCTGCCCTTCGATTCGAAAGGGATTCACGGAGTTGAGCAGATAGATCCCCAGTTTTTTCGCGAGCACTCGCACCAGGGCAAGGATCTGGTCGAAGTTCGCCTCGACTTCGAGCGTGCGGGCGCCATACTCGAGCGCCTGCGCCAGCTTGCCAAACGAAATGTTGCCGTGCGGCAGGAAGATCAGCGCTTCCAAACCGGCCGCCGCCGCATACGCCGCCATCGAGGCCGATGTGTTGCCGGTCGATACACAGGCCACCCGCCGCATCCCCAGGCGCCGGGCCTGGGCCGTCCCACACGTCATGCCGTTGTCCTTGAACGATCCCGTCGGGTTGAATCCCTGATGCTTGAATGCAATCCGGTCGAGCCCCCCATATGCCGCGGCGATCGGCGCATCGAGCAGAGGAGTGTTTCCTTCGCGCAGGGTCACTACGTGCGAGTAATCGTCTAGAAACGGAAACAGCTCGCGGTACCGCCAGACGCCGCTCGCATCCAGGGGAGCGTTGCTCATCCGGCGCTCGCGAAACGTGCGTCGCAGCGCCGCTGGGTCCTGGCGATCGCCGCCATAGCGAGCTTCGAGCAGTCCTCCGCACTTGGTGCAGTTGTACAGAATCTCGGTGATCGCGTACTGGGCCCGGCACGCAGGATCAAAGCAGATCAATTCAGCCGTCGTCGATTGCGTCGCGAGAGCCATATCTTCTAACTTTAGACCATGATCGCGGTGCATCTTGAAGCAGGACGCGTGGAAATCCAACGAAGGCCGCTGCCGCGCATTCCCAAGGGCTTCGCGCGAATCCGGTTGCTGGCCGCGGGGATCTGCTCCACCGACCTGGAATTACAACGCGGCTACTACGGTTTTCGCGGAACACCCGGCCACGAGTTCGTTGGTGAGGTTACTGAAGCGGAGGATTCGACGTGGATCGGGTGTCGCGTGGCCGGTGAGATCAACCTTGCCTGCGGCGCTTGCAATTGGTGCAGGCGCGGCCTGGGCCGGCATTGCCCGGCGCGCATGGTTCTCGGCATCGTCAAACATCCCGGGGCGTTTCGCGAGTTTCTCACGCTGCCCCTTCACAACCTTCATCGCGTCCCTCGAACCATCCCAACCGAACACGCCGTCTTCATCGAGCCCGTGGCGGCGGCTTGCGAGATTCTGGATCAGGTCAAGATTCCCGGCCGCGAGCGCGTCGCTGTGCTAGGGGACGGCAAGCTCGGGCTGCTGGTCGCACAAGTCCTCCAGGCACACGGCGCGCGGGTGCATCTGCTCGGCCGGCATCGGCCCAAGCTGCGGATTGCCGAACACGTTGGAGTCACGACCGAAATCGCCGGCAAGAAACTTCCGGAGCGCGCCTACCGTTTGGTGGTTGATGCGACGGGTTCGGCTGAAGGCCTCCGCTCGGCGATCGGGATGTGCGCGCCGCGAGGGACGGTGGTGATGAAATCCACCGTCCATGGCTTGGTGGCAATCGACACCGCACCGGCAATCGTGAACGAAATTACATTGGTCGGGTCACGCTGCGGGCGATTCGAGCCAGCATTGCGCCTGCTCGCCTCGGGCAAAGTGCGCGTGGGTGATTTGATTTCAGAAGAGTATAGGCTCGATCGCGCCGCTCAGGCATTCGAACACGCTGCCACCAAAGGCGTTCTGAAAGTGTTGCTCCGCCCCGCCCTCTAAAGCCGGTGGCTTGAAGAACGTGCACATCCACTCTATTCGGCGTGCCTCCGCCGAACCAAGCCGAGCAGCACCAGCGCCCCACCTGCAATCGAAAGCATTGCCGGAGGAGAGGCCTTCTCCTCCACCGTGTCTTGGGAACGAGCCGTGAAGACGGCCCTGCTCTGCGCAAAGCGGCCCGCTACGCAGCAGACCGCGACGAGAACCAGAGTCGCAAACCACGGAGACAGTGTTTTCTTCATTTCCTTATCGGCAATGAAAGAATACGCGGTCCGGCAGTACCCGGAAATGGATCAACTGTTGGGGTTTCGTACTGGAGCGGAGCGGTACTTCAGTTCTAGGAGTGATTTCGGTAGACCAATCGTTTATTCCGGAAGAACCCCGCCCTAACGGGCGGGGCTTTCAAACGCACGCCAAGCCCTGCCCGTCAGGGCGGGGTCCGCTGCGGTTTCAGCTCGACCAGTAGAATACCGGCGAGTATCAGGCCCGCTCCAACTACCGCTCGGCGCGAAAGCACTTCGCCGGCCACCACGAAGGATGTGGCTGCGGCGAACACCGGCTCGAGC
>JBGPHB010000721.1:0-3610 GCA_041484155.1 Bryobacteraceae bacterium | reverse complement strand
GTCGCATGCAGGAGGTCCAAATGCAAGGGCTCCCGGATGGGCCGCGGGGGTTGCCTTGGGCGGGCATTCACGCACCGAAGTAAGACAGTTTCGAATCGAAAAAAAGAATACTGCCGCGTCGCTGACAGCCAAAATCCTCACTTACAACATTGGCCGGTTATTTTACCCGACCCGTAGGTGTGGCCGAAGTGTGCCCCAAGTCTTGTGGGAAACTACGGACTTAAGCGGCGTGTGAGTTTCTGAAGAAAATCCATCGACCCGGCTTAAGTTAACGCTTATGTAGGCGGACTCCTGGTCCGCGGCCGACGCCCTCGTCGGCCTGCCGCGATAAACGTAATATATATCTCAGCCCGCGCGAGAAGCCGGCTGCGGACAAATATTCCTCGCCTCAGCACGCGATCACCGGTCCGCGTAGTATCCGTCTCTAGTCCGCACCACCAACCCCTTCTGCTTGGTCGTCAGGCCGATCTTGCGAAATCCCACTCCGGCGTCCGTCTTGTCGGGCGTATACCCAATACTGTACTGATTGCGCAGCTCCTCTTGAATGCGGCTGTAAATCTGGCCGATCGGCTGTTTCCTGGATACTTCGAAAAATCCGCCGCCTGTTTCCCTGGAGAGCCGCTCGAGAACCTTCTTCCCATCGGGACGCGTTTGCGGCATCCTCCCACGCTGGCCGCCGCGCCGCCCCATGCGGGGATAATTGCCGTAACCCCCTCCATACATCTGCGCGTCGGAGAACAGGACGGAGTAGACCAGCGTGTCGGCGCGCTGGGCCGCCTCGATGGCATGCGTCAGGGGAACCTTGCTGCCGTGATCCACCCCATCGGACAGCATGATCGCAGCTTTGCGGCCGCTCTGGTTCCTCATCAATTCGTCCGAAGCCAGCAGGACGGAATCGTACAGCAGAGTGCCGGCGCCATTACGCTGTCCGCCGCGTGGTCCGGGCGAGCCTGGATCGCGCCTGCGAAGCTGACCCGGCTCCGGCGTCCTCAGCGATCCGAGCGACGCCTCCAGCTTCTTTCGCGATGAAGTGAAATCCTGCAGCAGCTCCACCTCGACGTCGAAGTGAATCACGAACGCCAGGTCCTTGTCCTCGCGTAGAACCTGATCGAGGAAGCGGTAGCTGGCGCTCCGTTCTTCCTCGAGAACACGCCGCTGGCTCATGCTGGTGTCCACCAGCAGGCCCAGGGTCAAGGGAAGGCCGGATTCCCGCGAGAAATAGCGGATTGTTTGCGGGCGGCCGTCCTCCGTTAGCGCGAAATCCTCCTTGTTCAAGTTCTGAACGATCTGTCCCTGCTTGTTGCTCACGGTGGCGAGAACATTGACCACCTTGACGTCGCTGGAGAAGGTGGTGTCCTTCTGGCCGCGCAGCAGCCCGCCTGCCGGGAACATGGAAGCCAATGAAAAGAGAAGGCTGCGCCTGGAGACGGATTCGCCCTGAGCGATCCGGGGGTTGGGCGGCATTCGCATAGTGATTACGGTCCAGTATGAACGATGCGCGGCCGGAACCGTCCGTTACGCCGGTTACGTTCACAACACAAATATATCCCCCAACTCGATGCAAACTCTCGGTCGAGCCTCCACAACCACCCCGAAACACTTGACACCCACTGGTAGCCTCGTAGCAGGAGAGGCGCCCTTAATGCAATCCCCCGTTCGACAGAATTCATCAGCTTCATCACCTTCATCACATTTCGCGCAACACCCTGACATTCACCGGCCATGGTCGGAATGGTCCGAAGATCAAACTCTTCACCTGGTGGGCGTCTACAACAATCCCTTCCGCTGGCGAAAGCGCCGGGAATTGTTCGACGACTGGCGACGCCACATGATGGCGGCCCCCAACGTCAAGCTGTACGTGGTTGAGCTCGCCTATGGAGATCGCCCGTTTGAGATCACCGATCCGGCCCAAAATGAGAATGATATCCAGCTTCGAACCGACTGCGAGATGTGGCACAAGGAAAACCTGATCAACATCGGAGTGCAGCGCTTCCCGGCCGGTTGGCAGTACGGCGGATATTGCGATACGGACTTCACGTTCACCCGGCACGATTGGGCCCTCGAAGCCATCCACATGCTTCAGCACCAACAGTTCGTGCAACTGTTTTCCGCCTACGCCGACCTGACCGGAGAAACGTCAACCAGTTGGTCCGGACACCGGCCCTACCGCATGAATTCGACCATCGCCTGGAATTTCACGCGTCAGGACGAGTTCAAAGCGGTCCGCGCCGATCGGCTGAAACGCCGCGCCCGTGAGAAGGAATACGGCTTCGTCGTCCCGGATGACGGCAAATTCCCTTTCGGGCTTGCGCCTGGAGCGACCGGAGGCGCCTGGGCCTGGAGACGGCAAGCGTTCAACACAGTAGGGGGTATGCTCGATACGTGCATTCTCGGATCGGGGGATTGGCACATGGCTTTTGCCTTGATCGGCCGATTCGGCTTCGACATCGAAACGGAGCGAGGCCGCAACACTGCGGGGCACACCCGGTCGGTGGAGCAGTGGATGGCGCGCGCCTCAAAGCTCGAGCTGCACCCCGGCAAATCCGCTATCGGGTGCGTCGATAATCTGGCGGTCCATCATTTTCACGGATCCAAGCTGGATCGAGCCTACGGAGAACGTTGGCAGATTTTGAAGAAGCACGTTTACGACCCGGCCACCGATCTGACCAGGGACTGGCAAGGAATATGGAGATGGACGGGAAACAAGCCCGGCTTGCGTGACGATGTCCGCAGATATTTCCTGAACCGGAACGAAGACGATACTACTGCCGGCCCCAGCGAACGGCCGATGGTTTGACGATTGTGAGCGAGTGGGTCTGGTGCGCTCGGAACAGGGGAGGGGTGGCCGGGAGGCTTTCGAGGATGCGGTATGCTGAAACTGAGACCGCCATGAATTTGCCCACAGCCGTCGCCAAACAACAGGAGGTCAACGCGACCATCGCGCAGGTCATCAACCAACTGGCACCCCATGTGGTGCATATCCGCTACGACATCGGGCGGGACTGGAGCGGCGATGGGGCGATTTTCTTTCGGGTTTTGCTGTCCGATGAAGCCAGCAGGGGGAATAATCTCCGGACTGTCACAACGCAAGTCGCAAGGATGATGACGGAGGGGCTTGATTTGGAGGGCATAGGGGTTATTCCATACTTCAACTTCCGCAGCCAGTCCGAGCAAGAGGTGATGAGAGAGCCGGCATGGATGTAAACGATGCCGTTTGCCGACGATCTGCTCGAACAAGCGTATGACCTAGCGAACAAGGAGCCCACGAACCACGGCAACGGAGCATCCTCGCCAGAATCTTTGGACACGACAAAATGAAGCGAGTCTGCGCCGAAATCCTGAAAGTCGTCAAGAGCGGCGGGCCGCTTTCGCCGGAACTGAATACCGTTTCGCTCAACTTCATCCGGCTACAGCAACACCGGCATAGCGATGTGGAGAGCGTGCTGACCCTTGCGACGGACGCCTTCATCGCATGGCGAGCAGTCAGCGCACAGGACGCTGCTCAGGATTATCTGCTGCAAATGTTTCTGCCGAAATGGCCATCACGGTGAGTTAGGGTGTGGCCAATGGCGTTACCGCCCTTGGTCGCCCCGTCTGCCCTTCTCGAAGC
>JBGPHB010000720.1:0-3611 GCA_041484155.1 Bryobacteraceae bacterium | reverse complement strand
GCACAATCCGCCGCTGCCGCCGGGCGTCGAACTGCTGATGATCAAGCCGGACCGGCCCCTCGGATCGGTAGGCGACGCGCTGCACTGGCGGCGCGAGAATATTGAACGCTGGCTCGAGCTGGGCTACCGGGAGGCAAACAACATTTCCATTCCGAATTGTTTTGAGAGATAATAAACGGAAGTTGCCTATGCCGTCCTACCGAATCCACCGCCTGAAGGATCACCTTCGCCAATCCTTCCGTTTCGCTCCGCACGTGAGCGGGACGGCCAGCATTAAGCCCCGCGATTATGGGCCGGACATCGCCGTTGAAGCCGCGTCCCCGTACGTGGCGTTCTTCGCGCTGCGCGATGCCGGCACACCGCTCGAAGTGGGTGATCTGCTGGAGGCCGAAGACGGCTCGGTGCGCATCTGCAAGTTCGTCGGTTTCGAAGAAGCGAGCTGGGTGCTGCCGGAGTCTCCGCCGCCCGTGGAAGGCTCCCCCGCCACGGACTGCTAGAATGGAGATAGAAATGGATGGTTGTATGGGGGAGGGAATCCTAATCAATTCCTTTGCCCTAGTTTCATATCTTCCCGAGCCGTTGAGCGGGTTCCTGGATGGCCTCCGTTCCGATCTTGTGAGGGAGTGCCGTGCCAAGGCTCACGTGACCTTGCTGCCGCCTCGTCCGCTTCGCGCTTCGGCGGAGGATGCCTGGCAAGAGTTGAAGGCCGGCCTGCAAGACTTTCAGCCCTTTCGCGTCGAACTGGGGGACATCGAAATCTTCCCCGTGACTCAGGTGATCTACCTGTCCGTTGGCCGGGGCCGGGCCCAGCTCGAGCGTATGCACCTCACGCTGAACGCCGGACGCCTCCAGTTCGGAGAACCGTTCCTCTATCATCCCCATGTCACCGTGGCGCAGGACCTGGAGCCGGGAGACGTGGCCGCCGCCGCCGATACCGCCGCCCGCCGCTGGCGCGAGTTCCCTCACCGGCGCGATTTCACGGTCGATCAGCTCACCTTCGTTCAAAACACGCTGGAAAATCGCTGGACCGATCTGGCGGGCTGCGCCCTGGATCACTCGAACATCTCGATCTGATGCGTCGAGTCCGCCGCCTTTGGCGCGGGACGCCTGCGCAGACCGCTTCCGATGACCCCCAGCACCTGCACCTCGCTCAGCGCCGCCCGGGGAACGAAGATCCTCTGGTTTTGGAAGGTCGGATCGGGGGGAACGATGCTGAACCCGATGGGCTCAACCGACATCAGGTTGTTGGCCAGCATTCCCTCGATGGAGTCGCCATCGCGGAACCGCAAACGCACCCATAGGCCGGCGGATTTGGGGCGTGTAGCGAACGATCGATGCTCCCGCCAGGTCTCTCCACTCTCGAAATCTCGTACAAAACAAACGGCCTTGGCCTCGGAGTAGGGGATCTGCACGAGGCTCCCTTCCGGGGTAAGCAGTTCCACCGCATCGGCCCCGAACCCTCCGGGCGTCTGAACGAACCCCGCCAGCGTTTCACGGTCAAACCGCGCCAGAAGCACCTTTTTATTGGTGGATGCAGCCACTTTTTCCCCACAACCCGCACTGCAGGCCAGGGCCTGCGTTACGTAACGCAGGCCCTGGCCTGCAAGCTTTTCCTTTCAAACAATTTCGCAAGTATTGTATCATTGGCTGGATGAAGGCGATGGTCGCCACAACGGGTGCACTTTCTGGATCGGTGAAGTCGTTTCTAGACTTCTGCCGTGTCGAAAAGGGCCTGGCGGTGAACTCGCTTCGCTCTTATCAGCTTGATCTACAACGACTTAGCTCGAGGCAACCAGGCTCTGAAAAGGACGCCTCGGCAGAAGACCTGGCCCGCTATGTCGAGTCTTTATACAGCGCGGGATTGTCGGCCCGGTCGATTGCACGCCACATTACCACCTTGCGCAACTTTTATAGGTTCCTGGCCCGGGACGGTGTGATCGACCGAGATCCGACCGAGTTCCTGGCGCTACCCCGGCAATGGAGTACCCTTCCCAAGTATTTGAATCGCGAGGAAGTTGAGCGGCTGTTGGACGCGCCACCCACGGACAAACCGACCGGGTTACGCGACCGGGCGATGCTCGAAGTTCTGTATGCGACCGGGTTGCGCGTAACCGAACTCTGCCGTCTGGAACTGGCGGCGGTTCAACGCGACCTGGGAGTGCTTCGCGTGACCGGCAAGGGCAACAAGCAGCGCATCGTGCCGTTTGGCGAGTCGGCCCGCGAGGCCGTCGACCGGTATCTCGGCGACGCCCGGCCGCGGCTGCTCAAGGGCGGCGCCAGCCGGTTCCTGTTCGTGACGGCTCGAAGCGGCTCGGCGATGACCCGGCAGGGGTTTTGGAAGCTCCTGGGGGGCCACGGACGCCGGGTGGGAATCTTTCGCAACTTGACGCCGCACGTGGTCCGGCACAGTTTCGCCACGCATCTGATGGAGGGAGGCGCCGACCTGCGCAGCGTGCAGATCATGCTGGGACACGCCGACATCTCCACCACGCAGGTATACACGCACGTGGCGCGCCGCCGCTTGCGTGAGATCGTCGACCAACATCACCCGCGCGCCTAGGGCGAGCGGGCTGGAAGAGTGAGGGCGGGTTCGGATGAGCGATTACATGTTCAAGCTGGAAAGCCACCTGAGCACGGAACAGTTCCGTGTGGTGGGGGAGATGCAGGCCATCGCGGCCCACGCCGGAATCAATCTGTTCCTGACGGGCGGCGCGCTGCGAGACATGCTGGGCGGCTTTCCGGTACGGGACCTGGACTTCACCGTCGAAGGCAACGCCCTGAAGCTCGCCAAGGTCGCAACCCAAAAGCACGGGGCCACTATCGTTTCCACGGATGAACTGCGTAAGTCAGTCGAGTTGCGGTTTGCAGCCGGCGTCACGGCGGAACTTGCCATGGCCAAGCAGGAGCGCTACCCCAAGGCGGGTGGCCGGCCGCAGGTTACGCCAGCCACCATCCATGAAGATCTTCGCAGCCGCGACTTCACGGTGAACGCGATCGCGCTTTCGCTCAACAAGGCTTCGCTGGGATTGCCCATCGATCCAACGAACGGCGTGGGCGACATCGAGCGCAAGGAATTGCGCGCCATCCATAACTACGCTTTCTACGACGATCCTTCGCGCATGCTCCGGCTGATCCGGTTCAAGGTGCGTCTGGCTTTCACTATCGATGAACGCACGCGCATGCAATACGAAAACGCGCGCGAAGCGGACATGTTGACGCTAATCGGACCGGAGGCGCTGGGCGCTGAACTGCGCCACATGTCCAGCGAGCCGGCATCCGGCGACCTGATCAAGGCCCTCGAAGAGGAGAAGCTGATCCAGCTCTATTCGCCGGCGCTGACTGGTGCCAAGCTGAATCTTCAAAACTTCACCAAGCTTCAAAAGGCTCGCCAGTTGGTTCCATTCGGAATCGATCTGAAGATGAACAGCATGCCGCTTTTCCTGAGCCTGCTGATGGAAAAGCTGAATGCCAAGGAGCGCTCGGCGCTGATCGCCGCCGCCGCACTGGAAAAGCCGGAGGTTCATGCGTGGCAGAAGCTGGACGCCGCCGCAAAGAAGCTAGAGCGCGACCTGAAGAGTCCCAAGCTTCAAAAGCCGTCGCAGCTTTACCAG
>JBGPHB010000719.1:0-3625 GCA_041484155.1 Bryobacteraceae bacterium | reverse complement strand
TGACGACATCAATGACCGCTTGCTCCAAGCCCTGCCGCCGGCCCGCCAGCTCGTGCGCCGACCATTCGTACTGTTGGTCGATCTCCCTCGCGGTGATCAGCACTGCGAGCTGAAAGTATCGAGGACCTACCGGGCTTTTCGCACCCGAGGGAATACCCAGATCGAGCTCCCGTGGGCTGTAGATCGAGACGTGGCCCGGTCCCGGCCCTGGAGTGTAGTTGGTCCTTGCGGCCAGAAGACGCTTCCCCTCTTCGTCCAGGTCTCCCGCCGTGACCGGGGGCAGCCGCGAGAGCGTCACCGGATCGATGTCTCGCGGAAGCAAGTTCTTGTCCTGGGGGACCACCGGAAGCGCAGCCAGCAACAGGACACACAATCGGATCGTCCTCATAAAGTCACCTCCTCAGTTTGACGGCAGGAACAATGTGGCGTCACATCGCAATATATCAGGTCCGCGTACGGCGACCAGCCACGGTCCTCGCCTGCGGCAGCTGATTTAGAAACCGCTTCGTCTTCCGCCTCAGTTCGCTTAGCCATCGAAGCTGGATCTCCGAGCCCGTTCTCATCCGCTGAAGCAACGGCTCCGGATGCTTGGAGAAGTCGATTTCGACAGCGCCCCAGTCCGGCCGTCGTCCGTCGACGCCGATGAATCGATACTCACGGCCGAGTTCCCCAAGAGCTGAACAGCTGTCCCGAACGTTCTAATATCGACAGGTCTCCCGCCAATGCCGCGACAGCGCGGCCTACGAACATCGGCGATGGGTGACACCGAATCGCTCCAGCATCGTCTCTGATCTGAGAAACCCGGGAGTAATCGAGACTGCGGCAACGCAGTGTGGTCGCAACTCTGCCGCCATATTGAGCGCTAACCCTTTGAGCGCAAGCTTCACCGTCTGAGTTACCGGATTTCCTCCGGCGCTGAGCACGTCGTTTTCCGTCACCTCCACAATAAGGCCGCTGCGGTTGCGAATCATATAGGGAGCCGCATGCTTGGCTGTGATGACGTGGGACAGGAGCGACTGCCGGAGGGCTGCCTCCGCATTCTTGAGATCCGTCTTCCAAAAAGAGCACCACTGTGCCATCAACGGGTCTTCGCCGGCGATGCTGTTCACCAGTACATCGAGGCGGCCACGCTCGCGTTCCACTCGTTGGAAGAGCGCCTCCACCTCTGCCTCTACTGTGTGATCGACGCGAAGCGCGACGGCGGAGCCGCCCGCCGCGATGATCATTTCGGCTGTCTCTTCAACCGTTTCAGGGCGATTGTACGGGGAGCGGTTGGCACGCACGCTTCGTCCAGTGCAATAGACCGTCGCACCAGCTTCTCCGAGCGCTCGCGCAATGCCGCGCCCGGCGCCGCGTGTCGCTCCCGCTACGACCGCTACGGCTTCAGCCAGTGATTTCCCTCCCCGGACTGGGCGCACACGCGAGCTACTGCCCTGTGTGGATCGTCGAGGCCGCCTTACCATCCGAATGCCCCCTAGAGAAATCAAATTGCAGGCCGGGGCCTGCGTTACAGCGTCGCAAGTGGTAACGCAGGCCCCGGCCTGCATTCTTCGACATCCGCCCGCCTTCTACCACGGGCTGAGACCATTGCGCATCGACCAGAAGCTTGTCGCCTCGAAAACCTTAGCCGCCGTGTGCGTGACCCGCGGGGTGAATCAAGGATACTTCCGCTGAAGTTCGCCAGACCTGCGACGCGAGATCGATGTCCGCCGTGTCCAGAGCCGCCGTGTACTTTGCGACTTGCTGCCGGATGACGTCCTTCGCGGCGTTGACATCACCTGCCTTGCCGCCGCACGCCCCACACGATAGGGTGAGCGCGATCGCCGCGCACACGCCGTCGGCTCGGGCACCCGCAGCCATTGCACTACTCGGATTTCTCACTGTTGATCGTCCAAGGGATTCCGAAGCGGTCCGTGAGCACGCCAAAGCGGTGGGCCCAGAATGTTTCTTGAAGCGGGACACGAACGATTCCTCCTTCTGCCAGTTCCGCAAATATGCGTTCCCCATCGTCTTTACTTGGGTCCAGAGTGATCTCAAAGCCCCTGGGGGCCTCATACGAACCCGGCGCAGGATCGGATCCCTGCAATCTGAGATTGCCGACGACTAACGTGGCGTGAAAAATCTTGCGGCCCCATTCCGGTGGCGCGTCCTTGGCCATGGGCGAATCGGCCCACGTGAGCATGAACGAAATCTTGCCGTTCAGGCAGCGCTCGTAAGACTTGAACGCAGCCTCGCATTGCCCGTCAAACGAAAGATTGATGCATGGATTCAACGTCATCAGATTCATTATCACGGCCCCCGAGCTCGTAGTCTTGTAAAAATGGGAGTTCGCGAGCGATCCATGCCTTTGGTGAACATCCAGCCAGAGCGTTCCATTCGCGTGTCAAATGCGCTTGGTCGTGATAGCCGCATTCAATCGCGACGCGTGCCAGACTCGGTCGGTTGTCCGCAATGAGGCGGCAGGCACGTTCGAACCGGAACACCCGAGCGGCCAATTTGGGCGCAACCCCGATCGCGTCTCGAAAGCACTCGCCGAAATGCCGCCGGCTATAACCGATTTCGTCCGCCAGAAGTTGGATCGGCACAGACCCGTGCGATTTCGCAAGTCTCTCCCACGCCCAAACGATCTCGGGCCGCGGGCGTGCTGGATTTAGCCTCGAGACGAACGCCCGGTCCAGCATGGCGAAACGCTGTTGCCACGTATCAGCCTCGAGAAGCGTCCCGACGAGGTCGCCGGCGCGGTTTCCCAAGATATCGGAGAGACTCACGACCAGCGATGTTAGTTCGGCGCTCGCAATTCCCAGGATCGCTCGAACCCCTAGCGGGTTGACGAAGACGTGCAAGCCAAAAGCGTCACGGTCCTGCCGCACGATCGCAGGCCCATCTTGCAGGCCACTCACCAATGCAGTAAAGGCCGCCGGCCGCTGCGTTGAGTTGGGCATTTTCAGCACGTCGATCGGCCGGCCCAGGCTGATAATTAGATCGACATCACGCGAGGGAAGCCCGAAGTGAACGCCCGGCGGCAATCCGCATACCCGGAAGCCGGCATACCGGGTGATAAAGGGACGCAACGCCGGCGCCGGTAGGCTTACTGCCGTATCTGAGATCGGACTGCTCATACCGGCCGGTTCTCGGAAAGTCTAACATAACGTTGCGTTCGGGCCCGTTGCGCTAAGAAACCCGAAATGTCGCCTTGCGACGAAGTGATTCGCGCGCCCCGCCAAACGCACGACTCTAGGCCTCCGTAGCGGCATCTCAGTCGATGAAGTTAAGGCTGGGGCGGCTGGTGGGATTTGAACCCACGACATCCAGAACCACAATCTGGCGCTACTACCAACTGAGCTACAGCCGCCGTGTGTAGACCATTTTAGCATTCGCGCGGCTGCAGGCCAGGGCCTGCGTTACAGGCCGGCTTTTTTCCAGAGGGCGTCGACGCGATGGCGGACTTCGTCGGACATCCGGATCACGTCGGGCCAGGGGCGGGTGAAGCCTTCCGCGGGCCACTTGCGCGTCGCGTCTACGCCCATCTTCGAGCCGTAGTTGAGAAGGCGGCTGGCGTGGTCGAGCGAATCGACCGGGCCCAGGACGAATTGAATGTCCCGCTCCGGGTCGATGTTGTTCAGCG
>JBGPHB010000718.1:0-3626 GCA_041484155.1 Bryobacteraceae bacterium | reverse complement strand
GATTTCTGGACGTCTAAAGCGAAGAACTCCAGGTGATCGAGCGCAGTAAACCGCAGGCCCTGGTCTGGCGCGGCGGCGGCTCTGAATGCACCCACGCCGAGCATTCCCAATACTTCCCGCCGGCCGAGATCGCGTATCATAGCGCCTCCTGTCTACTTCCGCCAGTATATGCCTTAAGCTGGATGGTGCGTGACTCGACGGCTCTTTCTCGCGACCGCGGTAGCGGGTCTGGCACAAAGTGTTACCGATGAGGAACGGCGCACGCGCATGGAGAAAGCCCGCCGCCTGATGGGGCAAAACGGGATCGGCGCCATCGTCCTCGAAGGCGGATCGAGCATGTATTACTTTACGGGGACGCGCGGGATCTCCGGGAGTGTCGTCCTTCCGGCGCGTGGCGAGCCGATCTGGGTCGTGTCTGCCGCCGATGCTCCTCGTCTCCGCGGCGACGTGCGCACCTCGGATGATTCGTCCCACACGCTGGCGCAAGCGTTGAACTCCGCTCGGAGGATCGGCATCGAGGAGCGGGTGCGGTTCCTCGTGTTCGACGGGTTGCGGAAGCAGATGCCTCACGCGGAGTTCGTCAGCGCCGATCCGGTGACCGCCGGCTGCCGGATGATCAAGTCGTCCGCCGAGATCGCGCTGATGCAACGCGCCAACGACATCACGCTGGCGGCATACCGGACCGCTTTCGCCACTCTGAAAGAAGGCATGACCAACACGGAACTCAGCGACAACGTTGCCGCCTCCTACAGAGCCCTCGGCGTGGAGGGCGACGCCATGACGATCTTCGGAAAGTACACTGCTTATCCGCACGGCAGCTCGCAGCCGCAGACGTTGCGGGAAGGCGACATGGTTCTGGTGGACGACGGTTGCAGCGTGGAGGGCTATCAATCCGACATCACCCGCACCACCGTGCTTGGTAAACCGACCGCGCGGCAGCGCCAGGTCTGGGAACTGGAGCGCAAGGCGCAAGACGCGGCGCTGGCCGCCGCCCAAGTAGGCGCTACCTGCGAGTCCGTGGACCTCGCCGCCCGAAAAGTGATCACGGATTCGGGCTTCCGGCTTCCTCATCGCACCGGTCATGGGATCGGGCTCGACGGCCACGAATGGACGTACCTGGTGCGTGGCAACAAGACCCGCCTCCAGCCGGGAATGTGCTTCAGCAATGAGCCGACCATCGCGATTGACGGTGAATTCGGCGTGCGCCTGGAGGACTGCATGTACATCACGGAATCGGGCGCACGCCTGTTTACGCCTCAAAGCCCGGCCATCGATCGGCCGTTTGCATAGCCCATGCCAGACCGGATTCAGGAACTCCAGCAATCGATGAAGAAAGCCGGGATGCACGCCGTGGTGCTCGAGCCGGGACCTGCGATGATGAACCTCACCGGCGTCCGATGGGGACGGAGCGAGCGAACGTTCGCGGTGGTGATTCCTCAGAGCGGCGATCCGGCCTACGTGCTGCCGGCCTTTGAAGAGAAGAGGGCGCGTGAGCTGATCCAGCCCGGCGCGGACATCATGCCTTGGGAAGAGGACGAGAGTCCCTTCGCGAAGATCGCCCAGGTGTTTCGGGAGCGCGGCGTGTCGTCCGGACGCGTGGGTATTGAGGATTCGGTTCGATTCTTTGTCTTCGAGGGAATCCGCAAGCAGGCGCCCAAGCTGAGTTACGTGAGCTGTGCGTCTCTTTTGATATCTTGAGGGGTCATGAAAAAAGCAACTGTGTCTCTGATCTTGGCGGCCGGGATCGCCGCCGGCCAGCGAGTAGACGACAACGTTTTGAAGAATGCCGGGAAGACGGGTGAGAATTGGCTCACGTACGGCTTGACGCAGGGCGAGACTCGATACAGCCCGCTCAATCAGATCAACGCCGGCAACGTGAACCGGCTGGGGTTGGCGTGGTCCTACGAAGTCGGGCCGGGCGGCGGCGGACAGGAAGCCACTCCGCTGGCTTGGAACGGAACGATCTACGGCATCACGAATTGGAGCGTGGTCTTCGCGGTCGACGCGCGGACCGGCAAGGAGCGCTGGCGTTGGGATCCGGAGGTGAACCAGACCGCCGTCCGGCCGAAGATCTGCTGCGGAGTTGTGAATCGCGGCATTGCGATTTACCAGGGGATGATCATCGCTCCGGTGATCGACGGCAGGCTTCAGGCCTTGGATGCGGAAACGGGAAAACCCATCTGGGAAACGCGGGTCGCGTTTCCGCAAGATCAGCAGACCATCACGATGGCCCCGCGCATCGCCAAGGGCAAAGTGATTATCGGGGTGAGCGGCGGAGATCGCCCGACGCGCGGATTCTTCGACGCCTATGACGCCATGACCGGACGTCGCGCGTGGCGTTTCTATACCGTCCCCGGCGATCCGTCCAAACCCTTCGAGAGTCCGGCGATGAAAAAGGCCGCCGAGACGTGGGGCGGCGACTGGTGGAAACTCGGCGGCGGCGGCGCGGTTTGGGACGGCATGGCTTACGACCCGGAGGCGGGTCTGATCTATGTTGGCACGGGGAATGCGGAACCGTGGCCCGAGGAATTGCGCAAATCCAAGGGCAAAGACAACTTATATGTGTGCTCGATTCTGGCAGTCGAAGTCGAGACGGGCGCGCTGAAGTGGCACTACCAGATGGTTCCGGGCGATTCGTGGGACTTCGACAGCGTGCAACAGATGATCCTTGCCGACCTGAACATCAAGGGGCGGGCGCGCAAGGTGATCATGCAGGCCAACAAGGACGCTTTCTACTACGTCATCGATCGGGTCACGGGGGAGTTCATCTCGGCGCAACCTTTCTCTATGGTCACTTGGGCCAAGGGTGTTGATGAGAAGAGTGGGCGGCCGATCGTGAATGCGGAGGCGTTCTACGGTTCGGACCCGATCGCGATTTCGCCGGGTGGCGGGGGCGCGCACAACTGGTCGCCCATGTCGTTTAATCCGAACTCGGGGTTGGCGTATATTCCCACGTCGACTGCTAACACTTTTACTTACGCCGTGGATCCTAATCCGACGATCCGGCCGGGGCAGACTACGGGTACCGTGCGTCCGATGCCGACGGCTACGCGGCCTCCGCCGCCTGCTATCGGACCGGCGCCCTTGGAGGGGACTGTAAAGGGTGCGCTGGTGGCCTGGGATCCCGTGGCTCAACAGATGCGATGGCGCACGGCGGGTGGCGGCGGGATTGGTGGGGGGACGGTTACTACGGCGGGGAATTTGGTCTTTCAGGTGGTCAACGATGGACGGCTGCTGGCCTATAGCGCCGACAAGGGGGAGAAGTTGCTGGATATCCAGACTGGTCTGCGGAGCGGGATGGGGCCGCCGATGACTTATCAGGTCGATGGGAAGCAATATGTGTCGTTGATGGGTGGTGTGGGCGCTGTCACCGGGAATGCGGGGCCTGGGAACGCGGCGACTCCTACGCCGCCAAGGTTGTTGACGTTTGTGCTTGATGGGACTGTGGCGCTGCCTTAGTGGGGCGGGCAGTCTTGCCGGCGAGCCGGCTTTCGTGCCGGCTTTTTTGGGCTGCTTGGGGAAAAGAAAGCCGGCCTGGAGGCCGGCTCGCCGCCATGACTGGCTGCCCCACGGAGCGTCTCTGGGGCATGCAGGAGATTTGGGCAGTTGCAGGACTTACAGGTGTT
>JBGPHB010000717.1:0-3631 GCA_041484155.1 Bryobacteraceae bacterium | reverse complement strand
CGCCGACTGGGTCGGCAAGAAGTAACGCAGGCCCCGGCCTGCGTTTTGTCCCGCCAAGCGTTCACACAAGTGTGAACGTGGCACGCACGAGTGCGTGCGCCACGGGCTAATCGCGCCAGACGACGTCGGTCTCTCGCACGCGCGGGACATGGAAGAATTGCAGAAACTTCCGGCGGCGCACGGGTTCCTTGGGCCCCAAATGCGGCACCAGCGAATGCGCCAGTTCCAGGATGCTTCGGCCCAGATCCGAGGGGTGAGCGATCGGAGAACCCTTGAGGATCGCATCCTGCACGCCGCTGTAATCGTTGGAGAAGGTATAGGCCACCGGAATTCCAACGATGCGGGCGACTTCAGCATCGGCCAACGACTCCCGCAGACTATCCTTGCGATTCAGAAGAAGGCTGATCCGGTCGGCTAAGCCGAGTTCGGCCAGGCACCGAACCCGTTCGGCGGCAAGATGCAGCGGCAGGACCTCGGGGGTGGTAACCATGAAGATCCGGCGCGACTCCCGCATCAAATCGATGGAAAATGGATCCAGGCTGCTGGCCAGGTCAGCGCAAATCACCTCGTACTGGGAGCGAGCTATGGAAAGAACGCGGTGCAGGCCGATCAGGTCGATGCTCGAAGGCGGATCGAGGCGGCCGGCGTGCAGCACGTCCAGCTTCCCCCACTTCCCCATCATCTGAGACCACATATCCTCGTCCAAGGTGTCGGCGCGCCCAATCGCGTCCACGATCGACGCGCTATTCCCCAGCTTGAGCAGGAACTTGATGGTGCCCGCCGCCAGATGGCAATCCAGCAGCAGAGTGCGGGCCCCCAAGTCATCCGCCAGGGCGCGGGCGGCGTTCACGGCGATGGTCGAGGCTCCGACGCCGGGCTTCGCCGGCAGGAACGTGTAGAAGTCGGCAAGGCGCAGGACCGTCGCCGGAAGCTTCTTCATGCGGCGCGTCACGGAATCGATCGCCGCGGCAACTTTTTGGCGGTCCAGCGGAGACTTCAAATGCTCGCGGATGCCCAGCCGCATCAGCTTGGACGCCAATTCCGGATCTCCCTGCCCGCCCACGGTAATGATAGGAAGCCCGGGCTTAAGGTCGTCCACGCTGGCGGCCAGAATTTCAGCAGTGGAGAAATCGTCAACACTAAGGAACACGAGATCGACCCCTCGGACGCGAATGATTCGCAACAACTCGTCTACAGCGGGATAGGCGGTGAGCAACCGCACCACCTCAATCTCGGGTATCTCAGATAGGGCGGCCGCCAGTTCCCGGTTTCGAGCGTCATTCTGGTTAATCACGATGCTACGAAGCATTTCTCCTCCTCGACGAGGATTCCGTGAGCATTTTGGGTTCCAGCTTATGGGAGGTTGATTCGTACCGCGTGCCGCGGTGTCAGTTCTGTCCCGCGTGCGCACGAGCGGTTCGTGCCTGTAAATCTCGCAGTACCGTCAGCTCGCTCGTGGTCGGCACAGGCGTGGTGTCGAGCCTCGATGCCACTTTGAGCGGCCACTCGGTGGCTTCGACTACCTTCTCTGCCGTAATGCCCGGATGAACGCTGGTCAGCGTTAGTTCCTTGGTAATCGGATCGGGCGTCAGGATTCCAAGATCGGTGATGACTGCGGTCGGGCCTTTGCCCGGGAAGCGCATCCGCTCGCGGCTGTCGCCGCCCTCCATGTGTCCGCCGGAGGTTCGAAAATCGAGCTGCTTCACAAACGCGCGTTGGTTTTGCCGCAGGGTGATCAGCACTTCCCCGCAGTTGGCCGCGATTGCCGGGGCGCCACCCGCGCCGGGCAGCCGGACGGAGGGTCTTCCGTAATCGCCGATAACGGTCGAGTTGATATTGGCGAAACGGTCGATCTGCGCGGCGCCCAGAAACCCCAGGCCGATCCGCCCGCCTTGCAGCCAGTACGAAAAAATCTCGGCGATCGAGACTACCGATTCGGCGGTCTCGGAAAGCTCGCCATCGCCGATCGAAAGCGGCAGCACGGCGGGCCTGGCGCCGATGGTTCCGGATTCGTAGATCAGCACTGTATCGGGCGCGTGCGTGAGCCGGGCGAGGTTCGCCGCCGCGCTCGGCAGCCCGATTCCGACAAAACAGGCCACGCCGTTGCGCACCATCCGCGCCGCCGCGATGGTCATCATCTCATCCGCGGTATAGGCAGCGTCAGGCATGCTTCATCTCCAGGTCCAGGCTCTGCCGGAATTCGTGGAAGTCTTTCGTGCCCATGACGTGGCGTTCCATCCAGGCCTTGAATCCATCACGCTCCCGCGCGATCGCGTCCCACTGCTTATAGAATGCGTTATTTCGGGAGTAGTATCCTTGCGCGTAAGAGGGAAATGCGCCGCCCTTCACCTCGCACACCGCGCCCACGACCCACGACGGCAATACCACGGCGTTGGGTGGCGCTTTGAGGTCGTCCACAATCTCCTCGACTGTGACGATGGAGCGGGTGGCCGCCAGGACCGCCTCCTTTTGCACGCCGGTCACGCCCCACATCAGGATGCTTCCGCGGCGATCCGCTTTCTGCGCATGCACGATGGTCACATCCGGGCGAATGGCGGGTACGGCAGCCAGGCGCTCCCCTGTGAAGGGGCACTCGATGAACCGAACGTTAGGGTTGTGATCCGGCAGGTCGGTCCCAAGATAACCGCGCAGTACGCCGAACGGAAGGTGAGAAGCGCCGGCGGCGTAAGCCGCGGCCATGCCGGCGTGTTCATGTTCTTCGAGGGCCAGGGGGCCAGGCCAGTCGTGCTCGACCGCGTCTCGCAAGCGGTGCAACGAACCTACTCCCGGGTTGCCTCCCCAGGAAAACACCAGCTTCGATACGCACCCCGAGCCGATCAGTTGATCGTAGATCACGTCCGGCGTCATCCGGACCACGGTCAGGTTACGGCGTCCCTGACGGATGATTTCATGACCCGCGGCGAACGGAATCAGGTGCGTGAACCCTTCGAGTGCAACCACATCGCCATCCCGGACTAGTCCCCGGATAGCTTCACTTAGTTTAAGAATGACGGCCAAACTCTATTACCCCAGATTTTCCATTCTAGCAGGGTGCTGAAAAACTCTTCAAAAGTATGGGCCGCGGATAAACGCAGATGAACGCCGATTCAAAACAATGAACTTGCCGTGATCCTATCGGCGTTCATCGGCGTCTAACCGGCTTTCTTGTCAGACTCCACAGTTGGCTGGGCAAATGCTCTACGGCTCTCGCACATGGCCGCTACGCCCCAAATCAGTCCCGTTTCGGCATCCGCTGTGGCGGCGCCCGGAGGAACGAATCCTCCGCGAGGAGGCCCAACCAAAGCTCCAGGGAAAGTGTCCGCCGCTCCACCCACATTGGCGTCCCGATTCGGAAATCTTGCCGATTTGAGCGTGCCGCTGGCCGTTCTGGGAATCGTCCTGGCGATGATCATGCCGATGCCCTCGTTCCTGCTGGACCTGCTGATCAGCGCGAACATCACCATTTCCGTCATCGTCCTGCTGGTTTCGATGTATATCACCAAGCCGGTAGAGTTCAGCGTTTTCCCGACCACCCTCCTGTTGCTGACGCTCTTCCGGCTGGCGTTGAACATTTCCTCGACGCGTCTCATTCTGATTCAGGGCAATTCCGGTACGCGCGCCGCCGGCCAGG
>JBGPHB010000716.1:0-3632 GCA_041484155.1 Bryobacteraceae bacterium | reverse complement strand
GACGACATAAAGAGGGTGGCCGACTTCCTGCAGGCCAACCCCACGTTCAAGGGCACGATAGAGGGCGGCACCGACGCTGTGGGCTCGGAGGAGTACAACGTGGACCTCTCCATGAGGCGCGCCAACAGCGTGAAGAAGTTCATTGTGGACAACTTCGGCATAGACGCAGCCAGGCTGGGTACGGTAGGTTTCGGCAAGTCCGAGCCGGTGGCCACCAACCTGACGGAAGAGGGCAGGCAGGAAAACCGGCGCGCGGTGCGCGTATACTGCTCGTCCGGCGAGGACGTGCCGCCGCCCATGAAGGCGCAGAAGTGCATAGTGCTCAAGGTGGACTTCGCATTCGACAGCGCCGAGGTCGACCCCATCTATAACGACAACATCAAGGAGATTGCAGACTACATGAAGGAGCACCCGGACTATGTGAGCGGTATAGAAGGCTATGCCGACGCAACAGGTACGGACAAGCTCAACATGGAGCTGTCCAGCAGGCGCGCGGAAAGCGTAAAGAAGTACCTGGTAGACAAGTTCGGTATCCCTGCCAACAGGCTGTGGACCAGGGGCATAGGCAAGAGAAGGCCGATAAACTCAAACGATACGACCGAGGGCAGGGCCGCCAACCGCTATGCAGTGCAGGTAATCTGCGAGCCATAAGAAGCTAAAGAGGCAGGACCAAGGCAAAAAAGAAAAGGCCGCCCCGCATCCAGCGGGACGGCCTTTTTGTGTTTGACACTATTCCTCAGTCGTCGTCCGCCGCCGCTTTCCCCTTCCCAAGCCAGCCCCTGA
Organism: Bryobacteraceae bacterium; assembly: GCA_041484155.1. GTDB lineage: Bacteria > Acidobacteriota > Terriglobia > Bryobacterales > Bryobacteraceae > Palsa-187. The sequence goes on along the minus strand of JBGPHB010000716.1, from coordinate 2,849 downwards.
CGCGCGTCTGGAACGAATCCATGTAGGTGTAGAAAACCGGCGTGATGAAGAGCGTCAGCAGTTGGGAGACGAGCAGGCCGCCCACCACCGCCAGACCCATGGGGCGGCGTGCCTCGCCACCGGCGCCGAGTCCGAGCGCGATGGGCAGCGTGCCCGCCAGCGCCGACATGGTGGTCATCATGATCGGGCGGAAACGAACCAGGCACGCTTCGTAGATTGCTTCGGCCGGCGGAGTGCGATGGGTCCGCTGCGACTCGAGCGCAAAGTCAATCATCATGATCGCGTTCTTCTTCACGATCCCGATCAGCATGATGACCCCGACGAACGAGTAAATGTCCAATTCTTCGTGGAAGATCAGCAGCGTCGCCAGCGCGCCGAGCCCGGCCGACGGCAGGCCCGAAAGAATCGTGAGCGGGTGGATAAAACTCTCGTACAGAATGCCCAGCACCATATAGATCACCAGGATCGCGAGCACCAGCAGAAGCCCCATGCCTTCCAGAGAAGACTGGAAGGCCGCGGCCACGCCTTGGAAGCTGGTGGTGACAGAGTCCGGGAGAACTTCTTGTGCCAGGTCCTGTACTCGCCCTACCGCATCGCCCAATGCCACGCCGGGCGCCAGGTTGAAGGAGAGTGTCACCGCCGGCAACTGGCCCAGGTGTGAAATGGAGAGAGGCCCCACGCCGGTGTTCAGCTTGGCGACTTCACTCAGCGGCACCAGGTTTCCTGTGGATGAGCGCACGTAGAGCAGTCCCAAGGCCCTGGGATCGCGCTGGTATTCCGGCTTCATCTCCAGCATCACCCAATAGCTGTCGATGGAAGTGTAAATGGTGGAGACCTGGCGCGCCCCGTACGCATCGTAAAGGGCGTTCTCGATCTGTTCCTCCGTGACCCCGAGCGACGATGCACGATCCCGCTGGATCTCCACGGTCAGCATCGGGCTGGAGATCTGGAGATCGCTGTTGACATCCGAGAGACCCGGCAAGGTTCGCATTTGCTTCTCGAGCTGCGCTGCTGAGCTGTAGAGTGCGTTCAGATCTCCGGACTGTAAAGCGAGCTGGTAGGTGCCCCGGGTTTGGTTCCCGCCGATGCGGATCACAGGCGGATTGGTCAGGTAAGTACGCAACCCGGCGATGGCGTCCAGCCTGGGGCGCAAGCCCGCGATCACCTTCTCGGGAGTCGCGGTTCGCTCTTTGCGCGATTTCAAGCGGACGAAAAACCGGCCCTGGTTGACCGCTTGGGAGCCGCCGTTGCCCCCCAGGGCGCCCATGAAGGACATGAACTCATCAACATTCGGGTCAGTAGCCACCGCCGCCGCCGCCTGCTGCTGCAACTGCACCATCGCGTCAAAAGAAATGTCCTGCCGCGCCTCGGTGTTGCCTTGAAGCTGCCGGATATCCTGGTTGGGAATAAACCCCTTCGGCACGCGGCCGGCCAGGTACACGGTCCCAGCCAGCGTGGCGGCCGCGACCATCATGGTGAGAAACCGGTGGCGCATCACGCCGCGGAGCATCCATTCATATGCGGAACGCATCCCGTCGAATACCCTCTCGGACCCGCGGTAGATGGCATTGTGTTCACGCGTGGGCGGCTGTAGGAACCGGCTGCACAGCATGGGCGTGAGGCTAATCGAGACGAAGCCGGAAATCAGAATCGCCACCATGATGGTCACGGAAAATTCGTGGAACAGCCGCCCCACGATGCCGCCCATGAAGAGCACGGGAATGAATACCGCGGCCAAAGACAGAGTCATCGAGAGAACCGTGAAGCCGATCTCCCGCGCACCCTCAAAGGCGGCGACCAGCCGCGACTTGCCCATCTCCATGTGCCTGACGATGTTCTCCAGGACCACGATCGCGTCATCGACCACGAACCCAAGAGAGAGGGTGAGCGCCATCAGCGACAGGTTGTCGAGCGTGTAGCCCAGCAGGTTCATCGCGGCGAAAGTTCCGACGACCGAGATCGGGAGTGCGAGGCTGGGAATCACAGTGGCGGACACGTTACGCAAGAACAGGAAAATCACCAGGACCACCATCGCCATGGTTAGAGCCAGAGTGACTTTCACGTCGTTGACGGACTCCAGAATCGGCTCAGTGCGGTCCAGAAGAAGATGCAGCTTGACCGAAGGTGGTAGTTGCGCCTGGAACGTGGGCAGCAGCTTCTTGACCCGGTCGGCGACCTGTACAGAGTTAGTGCCGGGCTGGCGCTGGACCGATAACCCTATGGACCGCTCGCTACCGGATGAGCTCACGGTCCACGCCGCGGCCTTATCGCTCTGAATCCCTTCGATCACCTGCCCCAGCTCGCCCATCCGCACGGGCGAGCCATTGCGGTAAGCCACGATCATTTGGCGGAACGCCTCGCCGGTCAGGAGCTGGCCCGTGGCTTTCACCGTGAAGAGCTGGCTGCTACCCCACAGGGTGCCGGTCGGCAGGTTGACGTTGTGCTTCTGTAGGGCCTGCTCTACTTCGTCGATCCCGATGTGGTGGGCCGAGAGAAGCTGGGGATCCACTTGGGCGCGGATCGCCCACTTTTGAGCGCCGAAAATGTTCACCTGAGCGACGCCATCCAGCATGGAGATGCGTTGGGCCATCAGGTTCTCGGCGTACTCATCCACGGCCGTGAGCGCCAACGTCGGCGAGGTGAGTGTCATGAACAGGATCGGTTGGTCGGCCGGGTTCACCTTTTGAATGGTCGGCGGGGTAGGCATCCCCGTCGGCAGCTTTCTTACGGCGGCCGATATGGCGCTTTGCACGTCCTGGGCCGCGGCATCGATGGAACGGCTGAGCGTGAACTGAATGGTGATACTACTGGAACCGATCGAGCTCGTGGACGTCATCGAATCGATGCCG
>JBGPHB010000715.1:0-3636 GCA_041484155.1 Bryobacteraceae bacterium | reverse complement strand
CTCCGTTCCAGTTGCGGAGGCACGAACCGGGTCCACCAGCGCTTGAATCCAGGCCTGGCCATGATGCCGTGTTGTAGGCCGAACAGGGTAATCAGCGCTACGTCAACCAGAGCCGCCAGCAGCGGCGGCAGCGACGGGGTTCCACTGACGGAATGCGGTGCTACGTTGGCTGTAAAGGCCACCAGGTACAAAACTGCGCCGAAGAACAGCAGGTAAGCCCCCACGCCATAAATCACGGATGCAATCTTTTTCAACATACGTTGCTCCTTTTCGCCAGTGGTCATCCTTTGGCCACTGGATCACAATGCGTTAAGGTGATTATGGAGGAGCGGGCGTGGATGGACCATGCCCGGGAGTCCGCGGTTCTTGCTCCGGAGCCCGCAGGCAACTTTGGGTTTGCCGTGCGTCCGGAGTTCTTTGCAGAGAGACCGCCATGGATGCATTTTCGGAAGTCTTAAGTGCGGTGAAACTGAAGGGCGCCCTGTTTTTCAACGCGGAGTTCTCCGCGCCGTGGGGTTTTGCCGCGCCGCGTTCCGATTCCATGGCGCCCGATCTGCTCCCGGGCGCGGAACACCTGATCATTTTCCACTTGCTCATCGAAGGGTCGGCATTCGTGCAACTCGAAGACGGCCGGCCGATCGGGCTTTCGGCGGGCGACGTCGTGATCTTCCCGCATGGCGATCCGCACAGGTTGGGGAATGGTTCACCCTCTCAACTGCTGGATGGGGAGGGCATGCTGGCGCTCATCCGCTGCCGCAACCTGGGGCCGATGCGGGCCGGCGGGGACGGCGAGGTCACGCGCTTCGTGTGCGGCTACATGGCATGCGATCCGCAGTTATGCCGGCCTATTCTCGCGGGCCGGCCTTCGGTCCTGAAGGTAAACATACGGTCAGGCGCTTCGGGTAAGTGGCTGGAAGATTCGATCCGGCGCCTGGTGGAGGAAGTCGGCAGCCATCAACCCGGCAGCGAGGCCATGCTAGCGAAGCTGTCGGAAGCGCTGTTCGTCGAGACACTGCGGCAATACGTCGCGAGCTTGCCCGCGGAGGAGACCGGATGGCTGGCAGGCGCACGGGATCCTGTGGTCGGCAAGAGTCTGGCGATCCTCCACAGCCGCGTGGACCATCCGTGGACCATTGCCGAACTTGCCAAGGAAGTAGGGATGTCGCGCACGGCTCTGCTGGAGCGCTTCAGCCGCTACTTGTCCGAGCCTCCCATGGCGTATCTCACGCGGTGGAGATTGCAATTGGCCGCACGCAGGCTCACCTCGACTCCGCGCAGTGTTGCGGAGATCGCCGGCCAAGTCGGCTACGAATCCGAGGCGGCCTTCAGCCGCGCGTTCAAGCGCGAATTTGGCTCCCCCCCTGCGAAGTTCCGGCGGGAGCGCAGAACAGAGCCAACCGGCGCGCCTTCCGCGCTACCCTAAAAAGAAGACCGCCAATCAATATGCGCAGACTGTTTCTTATCTTCGGAATCGCACTCACCCTGAGCGCGCAATACCAAAGCTCTTTCAAAGCCACCTGGCTTGAGCCCGGCGGCGGCGGGATACTGCCAGAGTTCGAGGCATTTGACAACTTCAACGGACGGCTCGGCGTTCTCAATGCGTCGGGGCCCGTGAACACGAACGGCCATCCGTTCTTCACCCCGCTGGGAACCAATGGGCGAGCCTGCGTGAATTGTCATCAGCCAGCCTACGGAATGAGTGTTTCGGCCGCGGGCCTCGTGGAGCGCTGGCGTTTGAGCGACGGCAAAGACCCCGTATTCGCGGCATTCGACGGATCGAACTGTCCCGCGCTCCCCCGGAACGAGGAAAGCTCCCACTCGCTCCTGCTCAAGCGCGGTCTGTTCCGTATTCCGCTGTCTTGGCCGCCCCGGAACAACGACGGCTCGCCGAAACCCGTCGAGTTTACCATCCAAGTCGTGAACGACCCTACCGGTTGCAACACCAGCAGTGAATACGGTCTCAAGAGCGCCCAGCCAACCGTTTCCGTCTACCGCCGCCCGCGTCCCGCGGCGAATCTGAAATACGTCATTTCCGGCGGCCAGCCGATCGTTCTCAAGACCGGTATGCTGGCCGGTGTCGATCCCGAAACCGGGAATCCCGCCGCCATGAATCTCATGAGCGACGCTCGTGAGCCGTCCCTGAAGACTCAGGCCCTGGACGCCATTATGGGTCACGAACAGGCGCGTGTGGCCCCTTCACACGAGCAGATCGACAAGATCGTTGAGTATGAGTCGCAGGTCTACGCGGCGCAGGCGGCTCACATCTTCGGCGGTCCCCTGGCGGTCGCTGGCGGGCCTGCCGGGCTGGGGCCGACGGCACTGCGCGATCATCAGGCCGGTGTCCTCGGCGACAACGACTACGATCCGGTCTTCGGGTTCTTCAAAACGTGGAAGGGAACCGATGACTACCGCGCATCGGTCGCCCGAGGCGCAGACATCTTCATGTTTCGTCAGTTTTGGCTGCGTGACGCCACGCACATCAACTCCATCGGCTTGGGCAACCCGCTGAAGCGCACGTGCGCGACTTGCCACAACGCCCAAATGACCGGTCAGGACCTCTCGGCCGGATGGGTCGACGTAGGCACCACGAATTTCCCCACCTGGACGGAACCCGCCACTTGGGCGGAGTCGAGTGAACTGCCGGTCTTCAAAATCACCTGCGCTCGCGATGCCGATCCGCATCCTTACCTGGGGCGTGTCATCTACACGACGGACCCCGGCCGCGCGCTCATTTCAGGCCGGTGCGTCGATGTCGGCTCGATTGTCATGCAGCAGCTCCGCGGCTTGGCGGCACGAGCGCCCTACTTCGCGAACGGATCGGCCAAAACCTTGCGCGAGGTCGTCGATTTCTACGATCGCCGCTTCGATATGAAACTCAGCGACGACGAGAAGGCCGACCTCATCAACTTCCTTGGGGCTCTGTAGTGCGGCGCATGTGGTTTTGGGGCCTCTGTATGGCCGGAGTCATTGCGCTGGGCCAGCAACGGAACTTCGTCTCCTGCCCGATCGTCCGCGACACCAAGACCGTCCCCTGTTTCCTGGCCGAGTACGATGGTGAACTGTACTATCTGGGGATCCAGCAGGACATCACCAGTGAGTTTCACCCTCCCCAGTTGAAGCACGAAGTACTCGTCGAAGGCCGCATCGCCGAGGGTCCGCGCGTGTGTGGCGGTATTCCGCTCCAGCCCGTCTCCATTTCAGTTCTGAAAGAAATCAACCTGGCTTGCGAGACGCTCCTGCCGGCCGAGCCGGGAATAGATGCTCCTCCCGCGCCGCGCGGACCCGGGCCATCCTCACTTCGTTCCAAAGCCGGCGGTGCACCGCGTGAACCGCTGACCGGCCGGCACGAGTTCACGGTTCCTTACGCCTTCAATGACGACTATCTGGAATTCGCCGCTCAGTTCGTGGTCACCGAAGCCGCCGCTTACGCCAAGCGAATCGGCGCATCGAACGTAAAAGTCGCCGGATACCGCGGGACCACACTCCTATCGAACGGAGACCGTCTGGTCGAAAAAGCGGGGCTCGCCGAAAAGCGGGCGCAAAATATCGCTACGCTTTTGCGCGGCTTGGGTGTCTCGAGCCTAAGCGTCGAATGGAAGAATGAACCAGAACCCGGTGATGGCCGGACGGACCCTT
>JBGPHB010000714.1:0-3644 GCA_041484155.1 Bryobacteraceae bacterium | reverse complement strand
GCTCTTGCCGGCCCGCCCGACGATGTAGGCGGCCGTCTTACCGTCGGGCGATAGGGCAATGCCCCCGCTGGGACCTGCTCCAATGATCAACCGCCCGCCCTCCGCAACGTCGAGTTGAAGGCGATAGGCGAGCTGTTCCGGGGGCTTCGGCTGGCGGTAGCGCCACACCATCCATCCCGCCGCAAGCGAGCCGATCAATACGGCTGCCGCGGCCAGCCATCTCCACCGCCGGCTGGACGTCACTTTCGGAATCGTCCGCTGCGAGCCTACCGTGGTGACCAGCGCGACGAACTTGTAGCCTACACGTGGAAGGGTCTGGATATAGCTGGCGTTCTCGGTCTCGTCTCCCAGCGCTTTCCGCAACAGGAAAACGGTCTGCGTCAGGTTCTTTTCTTCAACGGCGGTTTCGGGCCAAAGCGCGGCCATCAATTCAGATTTCAAAAGGGTACGGCCGGGGTCCCGCACCAGCAATAGGAGCAAGTCGAAGGCCTTCCCCGTAAGGGGAATGGATTCGTCGCCCCGGCGGCACGCCCGTTCGTGAACGTCGATTTGAAAGGGGCCGAACTGATAGCCCGATCGCATGGAAACCTCATGTTAGCCCCATCCGTGAAGAAAAGAAAGGCTATTGACCGTACGTTGTCCGCCAATTGACTCACAATTGACCGAGCCTGGGAGGACTTCAAGACAGCGTGCGGTCTATTCTACCGCCGGGGTCGAAACGGATGAATCACCTGTTCGTCGGAATGTGGTTGTTTCTGCTCTTTTGCGAATGCGTTCCCGGTCAGGAAGCGGAGCTCGATGCTTGGCTGGAGTCCCTTGATCGAGGACCTTCCGTTGGCCCGCCGGAAGCACTCCGTCCTGGGATCATTTCGGCCCGAAGTCTGGCGCATAAGCCGCTGCCGAAGGCTCGTCAAGAATTCAACCGCGGCATGCAGGCCCGACGCAAGGGACACGCCGCCGACGCGACGGAGCACTTCGCGGCGGCTGCTCGACTGGACCCCAATTTTGTCGATGCGAACGCCTATGCCGCGCTCGTTCACGCTGAAGCTCATCAACCTTCGCGGGCGCTGCCGTACTACCAGCAAGCCGTACGGCTGGAGCCGGCCAATGCAGCCTTGCTCGCCAATTTGGCCAGCGTGCTTATCGCGCTTTCCCGTCCAGCGGACGCGGAAGGTGTCGCCCGCCGCGCCGTGCGACTAGCGCCGGGTTCGGTGGAAGCCCACTATATGTTGGGTTTCGCCTTGTTCGGGCAGGGGGAAGCGACCGAGGAAACCGCCGCTCATCTGACGATCGCTGCTGAGAAATATGCGCCCGCCCGCCAGATGCTGGCAACGGTCCGCCGGAATTCTTTATCGGCCGCGAATGAACGCAAATAAACGCAGATTCCGATTCGCGTTCATCTGCGTTCATCTGCGGCCAAAATGTCTTTTGGCCCCGTTCCGTCCAATCCGAATTCCACCGCATGCTCCGCGTGCTGGCGGCGCAGCCGGGACTGGAACGCGATGAACTCCGGATGGCCGTGCAGGGAGCGCAGGTGTGGATCGTTGGCGAAGAGCGAGTAGTTGGGAAGGCCCATGTCCGCGCACCGGCGCAACTGGATCAGAGCCTTCTCGGGCTTCCCGCACATCGCGTACACGCCCGCGGAGCAGCAGTACAGCGTATCGAGCGACGGCAACAAGGACGTGTTCGTCCGGGGCGACCAAGGCGAGCGCTCGCCCGTCTGGGTCGCTGCTCTGGACGGAAGCTCTTCGCCTCGCGCCCTAGCCTCGATAGATGGAGTCATCGCCTACTTCGGCACGCCAGGCAGCGTGATTTTCGCCGGAAGGGAAGGGGCATTCGGATTCCTGTACCGCATCCGCGAGGATGGCGGCGGATTGGAGAAGCTGGCGAGCAGCTCTATTCTGTATCTCTACGGGATTTCACCAGATCAGAAATGGATCGCCGAATGGGTGCCCGGCTCGACCCCCGAGACACGCAATTCCGTGCTCGCGATTCCGGTGCAGGGCGGCGCTCCCGTCGTGATTTGCGGCAATGGCGGCGGAGCCGGTTCGCAAAGGCGGGGTCACGGTCAGTTGGTCGCAAGAGCAGGGATTCTTCTATCTGAACGTCAGACCACGGTTTGCGCTTTACGCCATTCCACTTCGCGGCGGCAACGCCCTCCCGCCGATCCCGGCTTCCGGGATTCGTTCGGTTACCGATGTGGAGGCGATACCTGGGGCACACCTGGTCTCGGAAGAAGCGGCATTCTCCGGTCCCAACCCCTCCATTTACGCGTTTACGAAGGTACCACCCAGCGAAGTATATACCGCGTCGGACTTCCTTGAATGAATTCGGATTCTGATTCGCGTTCATTCGCGGCCGGAATGTTTTGTGGGCCTACCGACCTATAAGCGGGTTTCTGTATTCGCGCTTGCGCGACGGATGGCAGTCATTCCTCTTGGCCGCGGATCTCTCCCCGGCTCCAGCGATCTACCCGGAAGTGGTAACGGAGCGGGACCGCTCCTCCTGGCCCGCGCTCCCGCGCCGAGTGGTACATCTCTTCAACACGCCGCAAGCGCTCAGGGGTCATCGAGCCGAACCCCTCTTGATCAGCGCGGGCCAGTTGGTGACCAGGGTCAAGCCTGGATCGTTCCGCGTCTCGACACGCACCAAGAAGCGCCTGCCATCCGGTGAAATGTCAAAGGGTGGCGCGCCCGAGCCGGACGCCGACGGAGGTAAGGCGAACAACTCGCGCGGGTCGGAGACCTTTACCGAGCCGGCTCCGAACTTCAGGCTCACCGCCACCAGTTTGTTGTCCAACGTCTCGTAATAAAGCTCGCGCCCGTCCGGTCCCCACGCAGGAAAGCTGCCGCCGCCCGGTGAAATGCGGAACGGGCGGCCTGGCTCCGGAAAGGCCCGAATGTAGATCTCAACGCGGCCGGATTCGTTGGATTGGTAGGCTACCCAGCGCGGGCTCGCCTCCGGTGAGAACCGGCCCCAGGCTTCGATAGACGGCGTGCGCAAGTAGGGTCGTGGCTTCGCCAGGTCCGGTGCTCCTTGCGGAGTCACCGGCAGCACCCAGAGATCGATCCTGTTGACCGGTTCGGCTTCCCAAAACAGGATGGTCCTGCCGTCACGGGACCAGTCCGTGGCGAATTGAGCGTTCGGCGATTGGGTCAGGCGCACCGAGTCGCCGGATCCGTTCGGGTCCATGCGAAACAAACTAGACTCGGGCGATCGGATCGTTACCACCATGTTTTGGCCGTCCGGCGACCAGACGGGGCTGTTGAACAAGGTTTGTTGAGAGGTCACTCGCGAGGCCAGGCCGTTTTCGTCCACCACCCAGACGGCGTTGCCCGCGTTCAAGCTACCCGCCACCAATGCCACGCGGCGGCCGTCGGGCGACAGCCGGAACATGCCCACATCATTCAGTTCCCCGGCTGGCCCAAGTGCTTTTCCGGATGGGTCGAACCACTGGAGCTGCCTTCGGAGCGCCGAAGTATCGTAGAGCAGGTAGCCGTTCGCGGATACCGCAACCTTCATCTTTGGCACAAGCTGGTGCAACGCGACCTGCTCCGCCAAAGGATGAGGTTCCCCACTGAGCTTGAATGTGGCCGGGTCAAATTCTTGCGCGACCAGCGTCCCGCCATTCCACCACAGCAGAT
>JBGPHB010000713.1:0-3645 GCA_041484155.1 Bryobacteraceae bacterium | reverse complement strand
CACGCCGGAGCAGATTCTGGACCAGCCCTGTGACGCCCGGTCGGATGTCTTTTCCGCTGCGGTGGTCCTCTACGAACTCATCACCAGCGCATATCCCTTTCAGGCGCCGGCCGGAATGATCCCGCGTGAAATCGTGCATGCCGAACCCACACCGTTGCGAAAACTGGATTCGCAGATTCCGGACGGGCTGGAACAGCTCGTAATACGGGCGCTGGACAAAAACCCTCAGCATCGGCTGCAAACGGCGGAGGAATTCGGCGCAGGATTGTCGGCTATCGCACGGCAACTCCAGGGCGGGCAAACGTCTCAGCCTAGCCTTCCCACCTTTATCGCCGGGACAAAGCCCGCCCCGTCTCAAAGACGCCTAGTAGCGCTTGTGGCGGCCGCACTCCTAGGAGCCTCCGCGTTCGTGGTTTTCTTGTCGCGGGAACCCACGCAGGCTTCCCCGAGGGCGGTCCCGAATCAAGTGAGTCCCGCTGGGAGCGCTTTGCCCGACCCGGACGTTGAAGTCCAGCAGGCGCCGGCCGTGGTGGAAACTCCCAAGCGGAAACCGCGGCCGAAGCCGATCAGTGGCCAGGTCCGTTCCCTGTGGGAGGCGGGCCAGTATGCGCAAGCCATGAAGCTGGTTGACGCGATCCTCGCGGAGGACCCGGCACACGCCGATGCCCGTGCGTGGAAGCAGAAGATCCGCGCGGCGCAAAATGCCGAGGAGGCGATCAAGTAGCATGCAGATGAAACCAGTAGCTCTATTCGCTTTATGGACAGCCCCCTTTCTGGCGGCGCAAACCACGGCGGTTCAGCACAAGCCGCCACGTACGGGAAAAAGCCTTGACCCTTTTCTGAACGGTGCGCCGTTCAGCCTCGAACAGGCGCTTCGCCTTTTGCACCAGAGCGCCATCCCGCTACCGAGGCGGAAGGAGGCAATCCAGAATCGCGGACTCGATTTTGTGGCCTCCGCCGAAGCCATCGATAAGCTCAAGGCCGCCGGGGCATCCGAAGAGATGCTGAAGGTCATTAAGGGCAAGGCGAGGACTGCTACGGCGAGTATTCTGCCGCCCCCGCCGTCTCCGCCTCCCCCGCCTCCAAAGCGTGAGCCCAAAGGCGATCTCACGATAACCTGCGCTCCCGCCGAATGTGAGGTCAGCCTCAACGGCGTCCCGCGCGGATCGACCACTGGAGGAACGCTGGGAATCGGCCTGCCCCCCGGCGACGTCGCGGTCGATTTCAAGAAGGACGGTTACGTCGGCCACCAGGCGACCGTCACCGTTGAAGCGGATAAGACCGTCTCCACCGCCGCGGTCCTCGACCCGAATCGTGCGACTCAGGAAGCTTTCGGAGCGCAGTTGTTCCAGAAAGTGATTCAGGCCATGGGAGGCCCGGACGGAGTGAAGGAGCTCGCTTCGGTGCAGGCGAGCGGCAGTACAACCATCTGGACTTGCGACAGCAGGAGCGTCCGCCTGACGCTGTTCATGCGTAACCGTCCGGACCGGGCCTTCTTTCAAGCCGCGGCCGGAAAGGGCGTTCTGAATGAAGTGTTATTCGTCGGCGGTCAATACTACACCAGCAAGAAGAAGGCTCCGGACGCCCTCGAAATGGCAACGGACTTCGGTCTGATCCGCGATCACCAGCTTTCAGCCCTGGTCGCAAAGCTTCAAGGCCCGGCGTTGAAGCTCCTGGCAAGCCACGCCGCGCCGGCCCTCGGCGAAGAGTTCAGTCTGTTTGCCGAAGGAGGCAACGAAAAAATCTCGATTGGCCTCGACGGCGATTTGCTGCCCCAACGGGTCCGCATCGTGACGGCCTCCGGAGTCGGCTCCGAAACCGTCACCTACTCCGACTACAGTAGAGACGGCAAGGCCCCTTACCCCAAGAGCATGCAAATCAAGCCGGACGGCTGGCAACATGGCATTGAGGTTCGCTTCGACACGGTGCAGTTGAACCCCAAGCTGAATGACAACGATTTCAGGGGGAAGGGAAAGCTTCTGGCGAACCTGGGCAACTGACGACGATTCCCGGCCGCAAATCGCCAGGTGAACCTGATCATGCCGGATGGTGTCACGGCGGCAAGCCAGACGCCGGTTCCGGTTTCGGTGGCCGGCTAGAGCAGCTCGAGCAACATCTATCTGGCGACCCAGTAGGGGTTTGGTAACAGAAGCATTTCTCACGGTGTGGGCTTGCTTCGAGATTGAAGGAACGAGTGGAAAGCCTCGAGTTCCTGCCGTGTTTGCAGGTAGGTCTGATCAACTTTGGCGATGAGAGGAGAAAGCTTGTCCCAGCGCCTTAACGCAATGGACGCTCCGCGGAACAAGTGCGGAAACGCTAGAAACTCGCTTAGGATCTCGACAAGGCCATGCGGCCGAAGAAGGCATTCGTTCATCCCACTCGCGAGCGATCAGCTTCAGGATCTTCTCGATCTCGGTATAGAACGAATGAAGCATAGCGGACGCGGCGGCAGTCTCGATGTCCCCTACTTTTGAGTCGGATGATATAGCGATTAGCGGCGACATTTGTTCGCGCACCGTGGCGAATTCTTCGAGCCCCAGTCGAATCTTTCTTGCAAGATCAGCCGACACGGACTAGCTCTCGACTGCCAAGCAGATGCCGAACCAGCGGAGTGTCATCATCGAGGTCCAAAAGATCAACAGGACGTCCGAGGAGGTCCGAGGCTTTGCTGACTGCGGAAAAATAGACCTTGGCCGGTAGCCCGGAAACTGCCATATCGATGTCGGAGTCCGGACGCAACTCGCCTCTGACGAACGAGCCAAAAACGAAGACCTGAGAAGCGCCCATGCTACGTAGCAGGTTCGCTGCTGCTAAAACTGCTTCTTTTTCGTTAAGAGTCGTTGCCATCGGCAATCCTGAGGTGGGTGACCCTTCGAAGTTGACTATACCACTACTGACGGGACATGCGCCTACTCACCCGATCCTGCCTTGACACATGGCATGATTACCATCACAATGTGATGGTAATCATGCTGGGTGAGTTTGAATATCTGCTGCTCTCCGCGGCCGCGCGACTGGGCGAAGAAGCTTACGGCGCTGCGATCCGGCAGGACATCGAGCACTCCACTGGACGACGCTGCTCCATTGGGGCGCTGTATACGACCTTGGATCGCCTTGAAGCCAAAGGCTTCATCCACACCTGGATGGGCGATGCCACGCCTCAACGAGGCGGGCGGCCCAAGCGGATGGTTCGCGTGACCGCGAAGGGCATCCGGGCGGCGGCGGCTTTCTACGGCACGGTGGCACGCGCGAGCCGCGGCGTGTCCTGGGTCCGGCCATGACCCGAATCTGCTGGTGGCTGGTGGACCGCGTGTCCCGCGCACTGGAGCCCGATGAGCGCGATGCCGTGCGCGGCGATTTCGCGGAATTAGGGGTGACCGCCGGACAGGCCCTGCCGGATCTGCTGGGTTTAGTCGTCAGGCGGCAGGCGGGTCTATGGAAGGACTGGCGGCCTTGGCTGGTTCTGGTTGGGTTGGTGGCGCCAATCGGTGTACTACTCAGCCTAAACTCCATTTCGCTTCGTGGTGGGTACGGTCTGTATTTCTGGATCATACGGAACTACGGTGTCATCGACCCAGCGATCCTGGACGAGACCGGATTGACGCTGCGCCACGGCATTCCGTTGTTGATTAGCTACTCCCTTCT
>JBGPHB010000712.1:0-3646 GCA_041484155.1 Bryobacteraceae bacterium | reverse complement strand
GTTACTGTCGAGCCATGCGCTTCGGCCAGAGCGATGCATTCCGATAACAACTTTCCAGGCCCTTGGGGCGTCTTGATCACCGCCACGGGCCGCTGATCCTGCTCGATAACGACCTCAACGCCGGCGCGGACCTTCTCCAGCACGGCGTGGAGGTCTCGCGCCAGTTCGGCTTCGGTCATGTGGACTTGCCCCATGTCTTTGATCATACGTCTTCTCCTACTCGGCCTCCAGGGGGTCGCACGTCTGTCCCTGCTTGTTTTGAAGTAACGCTACCCGCGAACGCGTAACAGTCTCTCTAACAGTATGTTCGAGAGCGGGGGGACGGCTGAACTACGAGACAGCACTAATGTGGTATGCGATGCCAATCCGAACCTTTACTTTGCTTGCCCTGTTCCTTCCGTCGATCTGCTGCGCGGCGGAAACCTATGACGCTCGCAACGACTTCGAGGTCAGCTTCTACTTCGGGCTCGCCATCGATACCTTCGCCGCGAGCGAAAAACGGCTGTACCTCAATCCCGACAGCGCGAGCGGCAAGCAGGAACGCGCCGTGGGCGGAATCGATTTCGAATACCGCCTGTACGGCAAGCCTGCCAATCCGTTTCAGTTGTGGGTGTACGGCGACTCCATGCACGGCATGCGGAGCGCGGAGATCGATTGCTCCGCCAACGGCAATGCGGACTTCTTCTTGTGCCGGCAAGGCCGGCTGAACTATCAGACCTTCCGTGGACGGGATCCCGCGGCGGACCTGTTGCTGATGATCCGCAATGCTTCGAGCCTCGAGGGGATGACGGGACTACGATTCGAGTTTCTGACGTTGAACAAGAACGGAAGCGACCCGGGGAACCTGTACTTCAAGGCGCAGGCTGGATTTCTGGACGTCGCCGGCTCCCCCGGCGGCGCCTTGGCTGAGCATCAGCTCGCGTTGGGCGCGATTGCGACCAACGGGTTTTTTCAGGGAAGCTACATCGAGGGCGGGTGGGGCCGCAGCGATCTGTTTACCACCCACCGCCACGGCCGAAAGAAGATGGATGCATTCCTGACGTGGAAATTCGTTGGCGCGATCCGTGCTTTCGCGCAAGTCACCGTCGACACGGACCTGGGCCCCGGGTCAGACAGTATTCAAAGCTACGTCGGCCTGGATTTTGACCTTCGCGGTGTGAGTTTTGGAAAATAGGGCTTATCTCAGAATTGTGAAAGCGCGGCTACGCTTCGGGCCGAAACGGAAAATGGCGAAGTCGTCGTCGAGCGACGCTGCCCGGTCGATGCCGAGCCGGCGCATGACGGCAAAGCTCGTCCGGTCGACGATCGAAAAATCCTGATCGCGATACGCGACTCCTATCTGCCACGCAGCTTCCAGGTCAGCTACCCCCACTGGCTCTATCGCTGCCACACCTCCACGCAGGCCTTCCCAGAACCGTTCCGCGGCCCGGCGGTGAATCCGGTGCCGGAGTAACGTCCAGGTTTCGATCAGCACGTGATCGGTGGTGACCAGTGGCTCGCTGCCGGCGAGAATGGCTTTAGATCTAGCGTTGCTGGACTCGGAAGAGTCCGCTGCCGAGTACCAAATCGACGTGTCGACAAACAAGCTCATCGCTTTGCGACGAGTTGACGGCGCCGCGGGGTCTTCCGGGCGGAGGTGAAAGCTTGGGAGAGCATGGAGTCTTTGTCTCTTGCGATGTTTGAGCCCCCGGAATTGCCGAGATCGAATACCGAGCTCGGGTCGGCCTTCGATGGACCCGAGCCCAGATCGCGACCCACGAGTCGGCGCAGATACTCAGCGAGAGAAATTCCCAGATCGCTAGCGCGCCGGCGGGCCTGGCGTTGCATCTCCGGTTCGAGTGTAATCTGAGTCCGGGACATCATGATGGTACCATCATAGCTCGGACCATCCGTGAGGGCCAACGGTCATTTATTGCTGGTTGCGGCGCGACGCCTCGGAATTCGCCTCAGCCCGGGCTGCGCATAGGACACTATTCGTAATAGGCCGGCGCCATCTTGAGCTTCTTGATGGCCGGAATATCGTGTTCGATCCACAACTGCGCGCCGGTCTTCTTCACAAACGCCTCGATCGATGTTCGGCTGGCAAGCGTTTGCTCCTTGCTGAACTCGATGTTCGGGACCTTTCCCGTGGTGCGCTCTTCCGGGTAGTGCCACAGGTCGCCCGCGACCAAGACCGGTCCGGTCTTCGCCAGTTTCACGAACAGCACCTGATGCCCCGGGGTGTGGCCCGGCGCCGGCTTGAGGACCACGCTTCCGTCGCCAAAGACGTCGTGGTCGGCGTTGGGCAGCGTGACCGTCTTGCTGTTCTTTAGTTTGTCATAAGCGGACTGGTTTTCAGGTGTCTCGGCGAACATCGCGTCCCGCTCGGCTTTGTGAACCAGCCAGGTGGAGCCGGCAAACGCGTTCGCATTGGCGACGTGATCGGAATGATAGTGCGAAAACGCCACATAGGTGATCGTGCCTGGCGCGTAGCCGAGCGCAGCCAACTGCGGCAGCAGGGGTTTCGTCGCGGTCGATGTCGCCATGAGGAGCGGTTTGCTGACCGGCGCGCCGTCCGACTTGAATGCGCTGTCGGGAATGACGCCGACGTCCCACATCAGGGTTCCCTTGGGATGCGCCACCAAATAGCACGTGACGATCATGTCGGCGCTGGCAAGATCCTCCTTCTTGAACTGAAACAGCCCCGGATCCAGGCCGCGAATGGCGCCGCAGTCAAATATGTACAGGCGGACCGATTTCACTGGCTCCGCGCGCTTCTGTGCCACGGCTGACGAAATCATCACAGCGGCAACCACCGACAGCATCGTGCTTCGATTCATGGCTTCTTCCTTTCACCCAAACTTTTATACACGGCTTCGACAAACATATCGATGGTCCAGAATCCGGTTGTGGAACCCCACCGGGGATCATAGTCCCTGGTAGGCTTGGCCGCCTTGACTTGTTCTACCGTCATGCCCCGGTTCTTCATGTCCAGGATGCGGTCACGGATGATGGTCACCATGTCGCGGTAATAGGCGACGTCGGCGGCGTCGCACAGCCGCCCGTGCCCGGGAACGATGTAGGTGCCGCCTTCCTCTTTGCCCGCGGTCACCGTCAGGTCGAGAATCTGGTTCAGTGCATCGATCTCGCCTTGTATGCTGCCACCTCTGGCCAAGTCGAGGAACGGGTAGTTGGTGGTCGTAAAGATATCGCCCGTGCTGATCACATCGGACCGGCGGAAGAACACGATGCTGTCGCCATCGGTGTGCGCCGCCGGTGGGTGCAGGATCCGGACCGCCTCGTCGTTAAAGAACAAGTCTTTCTTCCCGCCAAAATAGGTGTCCGTCGGCAGTTGTCGAATCGATGGCTGAGGGCCGCCCGGAGCCGTCATCCGGCTGAGAACTTTCTGGTGTGCGATCACGGCGGCGCCCTCCGTCGAGTCGGCGGTAAGGTTCGACACATCGCCTCCCGCGATGGTTCGGCCCTGTTTAGAGATCGCCTCATTTCCCCCGACGTGGTCCGGATGGATGTGAGTATCGATGACGTAGTGAATGGGTCTATCGGAGATTCTTCTCAGCTCGGCCAAGACTTTGTCGGTCATGTCCGCGAGACCCGCGTCCACCAACAGCACGCCATCGTTTCCCGCTTGCACCGTAATATTGCCTCC
>JBGPHB010000711.1:0-3647 GCA_041484155.1 Bryobacteraceae bacterium | reverse complement strand
CCTTGCATCCGGCGCTGTCTCCCAACAAAACTCTTCGCCAACTATGAAAGCGAAGGGAAGAAACAGCGAGATCACCGATGACGTAAATTAGCCCTTGACAGGAGCGGCCTTCTCATGGAAGCCGCGACGGTTATGGAGCGATTTGAATCGTCAACGGGTCGGTCGCGAACGCGAACTCCTCGACCGGCTTGCCTCCAATCAAATGTTCCTGAATAATCCGCTCGATCACTTCTGGGGTCGCCGAGTGGTACCAAACGCCTTCGGGATAGACCACCGCAATCGGCCCCTGTTCGCAAATTTTCAGGCAGTTAGCCTTGGTGCGGTAGACGCAGTTCTCACCCTGCATCAGCCCGGTCTCGGCCAGCCGCTTCTTCAGATAATCCCAGGAGGGGTTGGTTACTTCGCACGGCGCGCACTTCGGTTTGTCCTGGCCGGCACACAGGAAGATGTGACGCTTCAGGCGCCCGATTCCGAGACTGTGGCTCTTCTCCGCGAGGCGCTGCTGGTCTTCTTCTGAGATCACCTTACAGCCGCGGAGTAATACGCAGGCTCATTACCGTGCCTCCACTTGATGTTGCAGCCGAGGCTTGCCTTCTGATTCGTGCCGACCGCGCGGCCCGCGAGCAGCGTATCGATCGCAGCCCTCAAATCGGCGCCCGTCACGGCTACTCCGTTGCTCGGCCGGCTGTCATCGAGCTGGCCGCGGTATGCCAGCCGCCGCTCTTGATCGAAGAGGTAGAAGTCGGGCGTACACGCGGCGGCGTAGTTTTTGGCGACCGCCTGGGTCTCGTCATAGCACACGGGGAAGTGGAGCCCCCATTCTGAGACCATGCGCTTCAACCCCTCGGGCGAATCCTCGGAGGAGACCGCGGGATCATTGGAACTGATGCCTACGATGCCAATATCCTTGGCCGCATAGTCCTGCCCCAACCGGGCGAGTTCAACCTTCACGTGCTTCACGAAGGGACAATGATGACAGATGAACATGACCAGCAACGCCTTCTTGTCCTGAAACGCGCCGAGCGAAATACTGCGGCCGGAAACGACGTCCGGTAGCTTGAAATCCGGGGCTTTGGTGCCCAGTTCGAGCATGGTGGAAGCGGTTGCTGCCATGAGTTGTAATCCTCCAGTTGCATAGCCTGATATCAATAGTCTATACATAAACGGCGCGTTGGGCGGCGCTGGTTTCACCGAGCCCAACGGAGATGAGTGGCTCACGCTGGCGTCAGGCTTTCATCTTGCCGTCGCGAGGCTTCTGCCCGGCGTCTGGAGTTTCTACAATTCTGGTCGGGAACCCCGCCCTAATAACGGGCAGGGCTTGCGGGGTGTTGTAAACGTACGACAAAGCCCCGCCCGTTAGGGCGGGGTCGGCGTTAGGCGACGCGGCGCCAGGCGGACTGCCTCACCCGGCATCCGGTAAGAACAATTTCGCGGAATCACAATGCCGTGTTAACATCGTGTCCGAGACCGGCATTTGTTAACGCTGAAACGATTGATCGGCCTGCCGTCGCGTCAGAGCGATGCGCCGCGCAGCGTCCGTCAAGCCATATCGTTGTGTCAAAGCCTGGTGTCCGCGCGTGGGGAGGTTTCAGGCGGCCGCCTCGCGAGCGACGCGTTGCTCGCCTATCAATCGATTCAGAGGCCGGACCTCGGCGCCTTCTTCGACTTGTTGATCCAGAAATTCTCACCCGATCCCGACGACGTCGTGCGCTGTGGAGACGCCTACCGCAAGGATCCTTCTCCGGCCAATCTGGCCCGGCTGCGGCGCGCCGTCCGGCCGCCGCGCCAGGAGTTGTTTCAACGCTTGAACACGGCGCCGGGCGGCACTCCGGTATTGGTCGAAATGCGGCGCCGCCTTCTCAATGACGCCCACCAGAATTCGGAATGGGCGCCCATCGAAGCCGATCTGGCGCACCTGTTCGCTTCCTGGTTCAACCGCGGTTTTCTGGTCCTGCAAAGGATCGACTGGCGTACGCCGGCGATCATCCTGGAGAAACTGATCGAATACGAAGCCGTACATGAAATCCAGGGATGGCGCGACCTGCGGCGCCGCCTGGAAGCGGACCGCCGCTGTTATGCCTTTTTTCATCCCGCCCTTCCCGACGAGCCGATCATATTCATCGAAGTGGCGCTGACGCGTGGCATGAGCGCCAAAGTTCAGCCGCTGCTCGATCCCGACTCTCCCATTTTCGCTCCCCGCGACGCCGATTGCGCGGTGTTCTATTCCTTCACCAACTGCCAGGAGGGCCTGCGCGGCGTGCCGTTCGGCAGCTTCCTGCTCAACAAGGTGGCCGAGGATTTGGGCCGGGAGTTTCCGCGGCTGAGGACGTTTGCCACGCTCTCGCCCATTTCCGGATTCAGGGACTGGCTTACCGCCGCCCCGGGCAATGAGCGGTTGGCGGCGTTGATCGAGAAACTCCAGGGACCTCAGTGGTTTGCAGACAAAGAGCTATCCGCTGAAGCGCAGCGGCAACTAGGTCCCGCCTGTGCATACTATCTCTTGTACGCCAAGCAGGGAAAGGAGCCGCTCGATTCCGTCGCCCGTTTTCATCTCAGAAATGGCGCTCGTCTCGAACGGATCAATTGGCTCGGCGACACCTCGGCAATGGGTATGCAGCGTTCGCTGGGCCTTATGGTGAACTACGTGTATCGCCTCGACGACGTGGCGCAAAACCATGAATCGTATACTCGGGAGCACAAGATCACGGCCTCGCGCCAGATCGAGTTGCTGGCGAAGCAATCCATGCTTTCCCGGCCGGTGCCTCAGGACCGCCAGCGGATCGCTCGCTAGAACCCCGGTAAGGTGCTCATATTGTTACTGCGACAGGTAACTTTCGGTCCGCGTTTAGCGATATTATATTGAATGGGCCGGTAGGGGGAATTGTCCCCCGGCCCGAGGCAAGGGGAAGTGTGTGTGCCGTTGAGAGTTGAGCGGAACGTTCCATGAAGAGAAGCCTATCCATCGTTGGTTGCGTCGGACTCATGCCGGGTTTGTTCATCTATGGCCAGACAGCGGCGTCTGTTGCCGACGAACGTGCGCTATTTAACAAGTACTGTTTTACCTGTCACAACCAGAAGCTGAAAACAGGAGGCCTGACTCTGGACCAGTTGGACCTCGCACACGTCGGCGACCACGCGGAAGCATGGGAAAAAGTCGTGCACAAGGTTCGGGCTGGCATGATGCCTCCGTCGGGCATGCCTCGACCGGATGCGGCTACTTATGAGACGATGACCGCCTGGCTGGAGAATGAACTGGACCACCAGAGAGTACCCTCGCTTCCTCCTCCAGGCCTCCACCGGCTCAACCGTAACGAATACACCAACTCAATTCGAGACCTGCTTGCCCTCGAGATCGATGCCGGCAAGTACCTGCCGGCCGATGATTCGACCCGCGGCTTTGATAATGTCGCAGGCGCCTTGACGCTGTCGCCGGCGCTGCTCGAAGGCTACACATCGGCGGCGGGTAAGATCAGCCGCCTTGCTATTGGAGATCCGGTTCCTGATCCGGCGACGGAAACGTATGATGCGCCCCAGTTTCTCAGGCAGGATGATCGCGTGAGCGACGATCTGCCGTTCTGGTCGCGAGGCGGATTGGTGATTTCGTACCACTTTCCGCTCGATGGTGAGTACGTCATTAGAATCCGGCT
>JBGPHB010000710.1:0-3649 GCA_041484155.1 Bryobacteraceae bacterium | reverse complement strand
GTGGGTTTGTACATTTGAAACGGGTTGGGTGCGGAGTAGCTGGATTTCTGTGGCTCCGTGCCGTGTGCGCCCGTACAGGTGGCGCAGGGGCATTCGTCGCGCAGGTACGGGAGCGGGTATTCGCTGTGGTGCCCGTCCTTCCAGTCGATCTTGATGCCCTTGGATTTGGAGATGGCGATATGTTCAGGCTCAGCGTTCACTATTGACTCTTTCAATGTCGCGGACTCCGGAAATGCGGCGCATCGCGGACACGACCCGCTCGAGCTGCTTCTTGTCGCGAACCTCAACCGTCATGTCTACCACCGCGCCTTCCGACGACCGGCCGTCGCCGGGACGAGCCTCCAGGCTGCGAATATTCGTCTGCTCGTTGAATAGTACGGTGGTCAATTGGTTCAGCATGCCAGGGCGATCTTCGGTGTGGACCAGCATCTTCACGGGGAAGGACTGGGATTCGCTGCGGGCCCACTCGACATCGATCTTTCGCTCGACTTCATACATCAGGTTCTGAACATTCGCGCAACTCACGGAATGCACGGCGACGCCCTTGCCGCGGGTGACGTAGCCGACAATGGCCTCTCCGCGGATCGGATTACAACACTTCGCGCGATATACCAGCAGGTCATCGATGCCTTTGACTTTGATGACCAGGTCCCCGTCGCCAGATACCGATGTCGTACCGGCCGGGCGCGCGGGCGTCGGGGCCACGGGTTCTGCCGGTTCGGCGGGAATCTGCTCGGGCGCCAGCTTCTGCAGAATTTGGCGCGGGGAGAACTTCCCGTAGCCGAGCGCGGCGTGCAGATCCTCGATCTTTCCGTAGCCATATTCGGAAGCCACGGCCTCGATCTGGCTCTTGGTGATGTGGGTGGTCTGCACGCCCAGGCGGCGCGCTTCGCGCTCCAGGTACTTCTGGCCGATCTCGATGGCCTTGACGCGCTCGGTGGTATTGATGACGTGCTTGATCTTGTTGCGCGCCTTGGATGTCTTGACCAGCGCCAGCCAATCCTTGCTCGGCAGGTGCCCGGACTGCGTCAGAATCTCGACCACGTCCCCATTGCGCAACGCGTATTTGAGCTGCACGATGCGGCCGTTGACCTTCGCGCCGACGCAGCGGTTGCCGACGTCGGAGTGAATGGCGTAGGCGAAGTCGATGGGGGTAGCTTCGCGCGGAAGCGTGATGACTTTGCCGCGCGGTGTGAACGTGTAAACCTCCTCCGGGTAAAGGTCCACCTTGAGAGTGGACATGAATTCTCCGGAATCGCGCATGTCACGCTGCCACTCGACCAGTTGGCGAAGCCAGGCGATGCGCTGATCGTCGTCGGCTGGGCCGCGCCGGCCCTCCTTGTACTTCCAGTGAGCGGCGATGCCCTCCTCAGCGATGCGATGCATCTCCTCAGTGCGAATCTGCACTTCAAAATGGCGGCCGCCAGGGCCCATGACGGAGGTGTGCAGCGACTGGTACAGGTTGGGCCGGGGGATGGCGATAAAATCCTTGATCCGGCCGGGGATGGGATGCCACTCGTTATGAATCACGCCTAACGCGGCGTAGCAGTTCTTCACCGAGTCCGTCACGATGCGGACCGCGAGCAGGTCATACACCTGGTCCAGCGCGATTTTCTGGCGCTTGAGTTTCTCGAAGACGGAATAGGCCCGCTTCAGGCGGCCTTCGACGCGGGCTGGGATGGCCTCACGGGCCAGGTGTTGCTCGACCGTCTGCCGGATCTCACTGAGGAACGCCTCGTTTTGCGGCCGGGCGGCTTCGAACTCCTTGAGCAACTCGGCGGAGGCCTCAGGCTCCAGGTAGCGGAAGGAGAGTTCTTCCAATTCGCCGCGGACCTTGCCCATTCCTAGCCGATGAGCGATGGGGGCGTAGATATCCAGGGTTTCTTGGGCGATGCGCTCCTGCTTCTCGCGCGGCAAGGAACCGAGAGTACGCATGTTGTGCAGCCGGTCGGCGAGCTTCACCAGGACCACGCGAATGTCGTCCACCATGGCCAGGAGCATCTTACGGACGCTCTCGGCCTGCCGCTCTTCCCGTGATGCGAGATCAAGTTTGCTCAGCTTGGTGACGCCATCCACGCAGCGCGCGACCTCCTCGCCGAAGTTCTTGCGGATCTCATCCAGCGTGGCGGTGGTGTCTTCGACGACATCGTGCAAAAGGCCGGTTTGGAGGCACGTCATGTCCATGTTCATTTCAGCCAACTGACGCGTGACCATCAGCGGATGGACCATGTAGGGCTCGCCCGAGAGGCGCGTCTGAGCTTTGTGGCGCTGGGCGGCGAAGCGGAAAGCCTTGTCGAGCGGGGCCAGGTCTTCGTTAGGGCGCAACTCGCGGAGGCGGCTTTCCAGCTCACCGTAGAGCTGCTGGACGGGTTCCGCTGGCGGGGCTTGAGTGGGGACAGCGACCTCGGTCGACTCGGGCGCCATGGATGATACTACTAGTGTACCCGCAGAGCCGCATTTGCTCTACAGCAGCGGCGTGGGGCGGGCAGTCCTGCCGGCAAGCCGGCTTTCGTGCCGGCTTTTTTCGGTCGCGTCGGGATCAGAAAGCCGGCCTGGAGGCCGGCTCGCCGCCAGGACTGGCTGCCCCACGGAGCAGGTAGTCCAGTCTATTTCGACGGCTCAGCCACGATGCCGTTGTTGGCTGGCTGGCGGGCAGCCTTGATCTTCTTGGTGTCCAGAGCCTTCTGCACCCACGCATCGGCAACTTCGATCTGCTTCTTATATTCATCGGGAGAGTCGACTAGATCGGCTCGTTCCCGCACCAGCAGGTTAGTGTAGGCCATCGCATCGTCGTATTCCTTGTCGATCTCGAGGGCCTTTGCCAGATTCTGGGTCCCCTGATCGATGATGGCGGCGTACTGCGTGCGCAGTTCTTCCTTGACCTTCTTGTCCTTGATGGGGCCGGGATCCTCGGGCTTCATGTGGAGGTTGGCCCGTGCGATCATCCACTGGGGGTACCACTTGGCCCAGGAGACCACGCCCAGCATGTAATAGGCTTCCTTATCCTTGGGATCCACCTCGATGATCTTGGAGTTCCACTTGGCGGCTTCGTCGAGCTTCGCCAGCTTCTTTTCGCCGGGAAGCGAAGTGGCCTGGTTGTAGGCGAGCGACGCGAGCGAGGCCAGGGCCGTCTTTTCGTTGGGGTCTTTCTCCAGGACTTTCAGGAACTCGTCCGTGGCTTGCTTCGCCATTTGGAGGTTCTCCGGCGAATCGGCGCCCGGAATCCATTGCTGCATATAGGCCGTGGCCAAGTAGAGCCGCGGGCTCGGGTTGGTCGGGTCGAGCGCGATCGACAACTTGAAGTGCTCGACCGCATCGGCGTATTTGGCGGCTTTGAAGGAAGCGATGCCTTGGTTGATATGGTCGCGCGACTTCAACTTGTCGCAGCCGGTGATTACGAGAATTAAAGCGAGAGCCGCAAGGGCCACACTCAAACGGGTTGCTTTGCGCATACGAATCTTCCTCAATGACCTTCCTCAATCCGGGGCGTCATGAGTCCGATCTTGTCGATGCCTGCGCCCTTGGCGATATCGATGGCGTGCGCAACTGTCTGGAACTCCAGGTCGGGATCGGCTTTGACAAATACCACTCGCTCGGCGCGCGTCTTGAATACTTCTTCCAGGCGCGCTTGCAACTTGTCCTCCTGGAT
>JBGPHB010000709.1:0-3650 GCA_041484155.1 Bryobacteraceae bacterium | reverse complement strand
TCGTAATGCAGCGGAAACGCACCGAACGCGGACGAGAGTCTCCCCGCCTTGATCACCATCGCGACCGTGCTTTTGCGAAAGGAGTAACCGACAAACGCCTGCAGGACGTTCGTATATAACTCGTGATCCGGCTCGAAGGCGTCGTAATAGAAGTACGGTGTAGAACGAACCTGGACCGCGGCGTATCCGAACCAGTTCGGGCCCATCCGGAGCGTGGGGTACAGCACGGCCCGGAATGCGCCGCCCGCGGGAGATGCATCCGGCTCGTCCAGTTGCGGCCGCTTGGTGTACGTCGCGCCGCCGCTCACGGTCACCGGAACGCTGATCCCGAAGTCCGCATCCTGCGCTAGGGACGGAATCGCCAGCAGACCGCAAAAGACGCCGCACGCCGCCGTTCGTCTCAGCATACCTTCGCCTCCTTCGCGCTTCCCACCAGCTCCGCTTCATCCGGCCTGTCGAGCGGCAGGTGCAGCGTGACCCAGAATTTTGAGCCTTCCCCAACACGGCTCTCCACACCCACCACGCCGCCCATCATCTCCACGAGTTGCTTCACAATCGCCAGTCCCAAACCAGTGCCACCGTAACGCCGCGTCATGGAGCCGTCGGCTTGCGTGAACTTTTGGAAAATCACGTCCAGTTTTTCGGCGGAAACGCCAATACCGGTGTCCTTCACCGACACATACACTTCGGCTTCGCTCGACGTCTGTTCCCGGCACTCCACGCGGATCAGGACCTCACCGCGCTCGGTGAACTTGACCGCGTTTCCTGCCAGGTTCGCGATCACCTGGCGAATGCGGACACTATCACCGATCAGTCGTGTGGGCCCGCCGGCCGGATAGTCCAGCGTAAGGCGCAGGCCCTTCGCGGAGGCCTGCGGGAAAAGCAGCTCTATCTCTTCCTCGATCGCGCCACGGAAATCGAAAGGTCCCGGAGTGAGCACCAGGTTGCCCGCGTCGAGGCGGGAGAAATCGAGGATATCGTTGATGATGACCAGCAGAGAGTTTCCCGAGTCGCGAACCGTGGAAGCGTATTGGATCTGTTCGGGGTCGAGACTGGTGTCGAGCAGAAGCTCCGACATCCCAATCACTCCGTTCATCGGCGTGCGCAGCTCGTGGCTGATGTTGGCCAGGAATTCACTCTTGGACCGGTTGGCTGCTTCCGCGGCGGCCATGGCCTTCTCCATCTCCTGGCGGGACCGGCGTTCGGCCGCGGCCACGCGATTGAAGGCTTCGGTCAACAAATGTAACTCCCCGGCGGCTGGGCCCGCGTCAATTCGCGCCGGAAGTTGGCCGGCTCGCTCGCCGCGTTGCAACTGCGCCACCAACTCCCGCAGCGGCTTGGAGACGGAGCGCGAAGTGATCAGCGTGAACAAAAGAGCCAGCGTCACTCCGCCGGCGCCCACCTTTACCAAGATTCGGACCCAACTGGCGGTGAAATCGCGCACCGCTCGGTCCATGGATCGAAACTCGAGCAAGGCATAACCAGGACCTAGACCAGCTTCTTGTATTGGCAGCACCAGGAGCGTCTCGCCATGCCGCTCAATCTCACACTCCGCGCCCGTCCCGGAGCACCTCTTTCGCAACTGCTCTTCCACCGAGGCCCGTTCCGCGCTGGCGAAGGTAGCTCGCAGGACGCGCCGGTCGCGCAGCAGCGCGACTTCTCCGGCCAACCGGTAGCGTCGCAGGTCGAATTCACTGCCCAGGCTCAGGTTCCCGGTCTGCTCACCTCCCATCACGATGGGCGTGGTTGTCATTTCATAGAGCACTCCCCGGAGCTCCAGAAGGGGAGCTTGCGTAAATACAGCCGGCAGTTGCTGGGTGTTGAGAGCCTTGCCTTCCCGGAATTCCACCGCGGCCATGGTTTGTCCCCGCCAGTCGGTGATCGCCAGGAGGTCGTAGCCCACCAGGCCATGGATCTCGCGAAGTTGCGCCTCGATGGTGCCGCGGATCTGAGTCAGGTTCTCCGGGGTAGGCGGGGCTTCGTGCAGCAGCCCGATGGCGGCCTTCAGTCCGGCGCTCTCCGCCAATACCTTGACGAACTGGCGGATGCGGCGTGAACTCTCCGCATTGGCGCGAGCTACCAGCTCGTGCGACTCTTGAAGCGATTCCCGAAGCTCATTCTTGACCTGCTGTTTCACCGCCGCGCTGAGCGCCGCGAAGGTCACCGCGAGAACCACGCAGACGGGGACGAAGGAGAACAAAAAGGCTCGCGTCGTGAGAGACGCTTTCCGCATCATCGTCGCGGCTCCACATCGATCGGAACGTGGATCGTGACCTCCGTTTTTCCGCTCTGTGGAACGTCGATCTCGGTCTGATGGAGTCCGGCAACTTTGTGCCAGACCATGACCTTGTAGCGCCCCGCCGGAACGTCGTCAAAGGCGAAGCTGCCGTCCTCCGACGGCTTGCCGTACCACGGGCTGGAGGTCACTACGATCGCCGCGTACATACCCGCGTGAATGTGACAGTACACCTGAACGATGCCGCTGCGGTCGAACTTTACCGTGCGGCTTTGACCTCTGGGATAAAAGCCGAGATCGAACGGCTTGGCCCGGGAAAGCGAGAACACGCTGTGGAAGATCGGATCCTCGTTTGGGAACTGAACCGTCGAGCCCACGGGAACCACGATCAGATCCGGATCGAAGCGCATGTTGCGCTGCCCGATGGTAACCGTCACCGGGGCCTTCGGCGCGATCGACGTTCCCTCCATCAGTACCACCATCTGGTCAAATTCGTTTACGGGCTCCGTCTCTGAAGGAGCGGCGGGCGGCGCGGTCCCGCGCAGGCTATAAACGGTGGGACTGAGAGCCTTCTTGGTCAGCCTTTTCGTGATCGCCGCATGCCCCGTGACGTCGCCGGCCATGGCAGGCGCGGCCAAGCTGAGAAGACCCGTAATCAGACAGCGGTATTGCATCCCGGACCCTAATTACTTCTCATCGGTAGTCAGAGGCCCCGGCTGTAGCTCTCTGGTCCTATGTCTTCGCCGTCTTTTCGGTCTCTCTTTTGAATATGTTACAGACTTGTGACAGATGTAACGCAGGCGCCCGCCTGCTCCTGCCTGTACTACCGCCAAAATTCGTCCCGTGGGGCAGCCAGTCATGGCGGCGAGCCGGCCTCCAGGCCGGCTTCTGGAGTTTCGACATTTCTCAACTGAACCCCGCCCTTACGGGCAGGGCTTGCGCGGTATTGTAAACGTACGACAAAGCCCCGCCCGTTAGGGCGGGGTAAAAGCAAGCCGGCCAGGAGGCCGGCTCGCAAGCTAATAGCTCGCCCCACAGCGCTTAGATTCGGCGGGCCAACAGAATCGTCATGTCGTCCTGCAGTTCGTCCGAGGCCGTCCACTGGTGAACGCTCGAAAGCACCAGTTCGACGATCTGGTCCTCGCTCAGATGAACGTTGCGGGTGATCAGGTCCGTCAAGCGGTCCTCGCCAAACATTTCCCCGTATTCATTCTCCGGCTCAGTCACGCCGTCGCTGAAGAACACCAGCAAGTCACCAGACTTCAGATCAACCCGGCTCTCGTCGTAAACAGAAAACGGAAAAGCGCCAACCACTGTGCCATTCACATCCAGACGTTGCGGCACGCCCTCATGGATCAGCAGCGGCGGCAAGTGGCCGGCGTTGGTATAGGTGAATGAGCTGGTAGGTTCGTCG
>JBGPHB010000708.1:0-3651 GCA_041484155.1 Bryobacteraceae bacterium | reverse complement strand
CGCGGTCATTTGCAAGGCGCGTGGCAGGTCGCGCTGCAACGAAAGTTGCCAGTTCTGCGAATAGCCCAGCCGGAAATCGGGATCGACGGCGAACGTGGTGGGGGTGGTCGATCCCCCGGCCGCGAATCCATTGGCCAGCGTGAGCGGTTTGGACGGGCTGTTGTCGACGCGCAGACTCTTGGAGAGCGGCGCCTGTTGCGCCATTTGCAGGGCGATCACCTGGTACACGGATGTGTCGTAGTAAATGCCGTAGCCTCCACGAATCACCATCGAGGAGGCCGCCAGCGGACGCCACGAAAACGCGAGCCGCGGGGCCAGGTTATTGCGATCCGGCTGAAGCGGGGAGCCGCTGACCATCGGAGTCGCCGCGACGAAGCCCGGCGCCAGAGAAAGATTCACCAGCCGCCCGTAGCGTTCACTCACCGGTCCCCAGTACTCCCAACGCAGGCCGATATTCAGGGTCAGGCTCGGTTTGATGCGCCAGTCGTCGCTGACCCACGCCTCGCCGTTGGTGGCGCGAAGATACTTGTCGGCGTTGCCGAAGGCGATGGAGCTCGTGTCGGGCGCGCCCAGCAGGAAGTTCGCAAAATCCGAACCCGAGGAGATGCCGGTGAACGTAAATGTTCCGCGCGGGTCCTGCTGTGAAAGAACGTTGAACTGCTGGCGGCGAAAACCGACACCCGAGGTCAGGTTGTGCCGGGAGCGATTGTAAAACATGTCGAAGGTCGTGCCGCTGGTTTGATTTCGGTTGAAGGAAGCCTGCGCATCCGTCAAAGCCGAAATGCCACTCGCGAAGGTGAGTGAGGGTGGCCCCCAGTTCAGAGAGTCCTGATTGTTTCCGGCGACGCCTGCTTCGGCCGAAACATTGCGGCGGTTGCCGAAGTACGGCGTAGTGCGCGTCGTCTGCCGGCTGTATTGATAACTGAGATTGGTGAAGAAGCGCTGGTTGAAGAAGTGGCGCCAGTTCACGGCCGTAGTGATTCCCGACGTGTGGCCCGTGTCCAGAAAACCGAACAAACTAGTAGTATCGGTCCGAATGCTCTGACCGCCAAAGGTTCCGTTCACTTGATCCTTGCGGCCGATGGCGCGGCCGGCCCGAGCCTGCAAATCGTCCTGATGCAGCCCGCCGACGATGGGCACCTGGTAGTTGTAGCGATTGCCGCCCGAGAAATTCGGTAACGGATAGAGCGCCAGCAGCGCGCGGGCCTGCGGACTGATCAAGGCGGGTGCAATCACGCGATCCGCCAGAATACCATTGCGCTGATCCACGGTCGGCATCAAGCCGGTCTGTGTCGAAGCATTGTTGTTTCGCGTCCACTGGTAGTTCACGGAAAAGTTGCCCGCCGTGCGTTTGAGCAGACGGGGGATCCGGATCGGGCCGCCAAAGGAGACCAACCCTTGCAGGCGGCTGTAAGCCGGCTTGGGAGTATCCTGTCCAGTGAGCGAATACGATCTGGCATCGAAGGCGGCGTTGTTCACGATGAGCCCCAGATTGCCGTTGTAGAGCGAACGCAGGCCCCTGCGGTTGTTGCCGAAGGCGGGCAATTGGGAAAACGGTGAGGCCGCGGCGTTGTTGATGCTTCCATTGACCAGGAATCCGTCGGCGGCGCGCTGGCGCAGTTCGCTCGAATCCTGACTGGCTGCGGTCTCGCTGGGCGGGGCTGGCTCGCTCGCGGCAGGCGACCGGTTCAATTCAGTTCTTTGAAATGCTGTCTGGGTGTTGGTGGGCGCCGGGCCGGGTTTTGCGCGGGTTATGGCCGGCTGCGGCACTGCTGGTGCCGGGGCAGCGGGAACCACCGTGGTCGCAGCCTTGGCGATTTCCTCGGTTGACAAGAGCTGCAAATCCCACTCGGCGCTGGCGGGGACCGCGACCTCCCTCCGCTCGGGTGTGAACAATTGCATCCCCACCTCCACCGTCCAGGAGCCATCGGCAAGATCGGGGAAACGATAGGCGCCCTGCGGATCGGTAATGGTCGAGACTTTCTTGTCACCTTGGCTTGCGGTGACGGTGGCGCCGGGAAGGGGCAGGCCCCCGAAGCGGACCACGCCGTGATGCTCCGCCAGCAGCGTCATTAATACGAAGAGAAGCTTCACTCTCAGTTCTCGGTTGGATTCTTTTCTACGCTATCGACCACTACGGTCTCAACCGGGGCCTTTTGCTTCTCTAAACGGAGTCCCAACTGCTGCACGCTGCTGAAAATCGCACCGCCCGAAGGATCCGAAGCTGTGAGGCCGTCCGGTCCGCCGGCGCCTGGAGGAAGGGCGATTCCGGCCGGCAAAGCTCCCGCCTTGCGCGCCGTCTGCATCATGTCCTGCATGGAGAGATCCAGGGCGATCTGAAAGGCTCCCTTCAACTCGGTCCGGTCCACTACCGGGCGGTCCAGCATGGGCGTGAGCATCTGGGCGAAGTCGGCCATGGTCACCCGCTCCATCTCCATGTGCATCTGGCCGCCTGGGCCCATCGAAACTCGCATGTTTCCATTCTTGCCGCCGAACATAGTCATGCCCTGGCCACCGGGGGCCTGCTTGATTCGGAGCTGCTGGTCGCCGGCGCCAATTACCAGGCCGCCCTTCGCGTCCGCGGGCGGCTTTTCCGATTCAGCCGGGGCTTCCTTGAGTTTCGGCCCGTTCTTGGCCACTTCGAGAGCGTAGACATTCTGTTCGCGGTTCTCGCGATGCGCCTTGAGTTTGAAGCGCTCCTCGAGCAGCGCGCGCAGCATGGCCGGAACCTGTTCCTTGGTTGCGCCCTCTGGCAACGTGGCCACAATGTCGAAGCGCTGCTGGACCATCCAATCCGGACCAGTCACCTGGAACGGCTTCACGTCGAAGGCGAGCGGAATCAAATCACGCAGCGACATGTATCCAATGTCCACTCGCGCGGCATCGATATTCATGCCCACGTGGAGCTTCCCGGCCTGGATCATTTGCGGCGTGATCTGGGCAGCCGAACGTATGGAAGCGACCTCGAATGCGGGTGTCTGCGCCGGCGACGTAACGGCGGAAACAACCAGAATGAGCAGATATTTGAGCATATTTCCAGGCTACCCTAATTCTCGGTTGGCGACTTGCGGGCTTCATCGATGACCAGCACGTCCAAGGGCGCTTTGCGGGCGTCCAATCGGAGTCCCAACTTCTGCACAGCGTCGAACAAAGACCCAAACGACGCGCCGTCGAGCAGGCGCAGGGCCTGCGGCGGAAGCACCACGCCAGCCGTTACCGCAGCGCGGAGCAGCATGGACCGGTAGTCTTCCTCGGTAACCTCGAGCGCGAAATCGTAGCCCCCCTTGAGGTCGGTCTGGTCCACGATAGGACGATCCAAGAAACGTTCCAGATTGGCAGAGAAGGCCGCCATCGTCAGTTTCTTGGCTTCGAAGCGGTTGCCGGAGAAGGTGTAGGAAGACCCTCGCCCCAGATTGACGGAAATACCCCGCTCGGAGCCGCTGCCGCCGACGTTGAAGGGAGCTTTCTCGTCCTCCGCGGGGGCGTTCGGATCGGGCGGAGTTTCCTGCAATTTGTGCCCGCCCTTTCCCACTTCGAGGACATACACCGGAAAGTCTTTCTTGTCACGGTGCATTTTGATCTGAAACCGCTCCACGAGCAGGGCTTGCATCATTTCAGGAAGCTGTGAGGTCGAACTGCCGGCCGGCAGGG
>JBGPHB010000707.1:0-3653 GCA_041484155.1 Bryobacteraceae bacterium | reverse complement strand
ATTCGTCTTCGGAACTTACTGCCGGCTTCCCCGCATCGCCGCGCTTCGGCACTCCCGGTTGTCAGCAATCTGCTGCCGCCGATCTCGCGGGTTCTCGTCATTGGCGTTGGCGTCAGCGGCAACCACCTCCGCAGATCGCTTCCTTCTGGCTGCGAGGTTATCTTAACCGACGTGACGCTGGAGGGAGATGCGGACGTTGCGTGTGACGGCCAATCCCTGCCTTTCGCTGCCGCCTGCTTCGATCTCGTGATTGTTGATAATGTGCTGGAGCATGTGTCGGACGCGCATGCTGTGTTGCGTGAGATCGAGCGCTGCCTGAAGCCCGACGGCCTCGTTTACTCTTGCATCCCATTCTTCTTCCCAATTCACGGGCTACGTGATTTCCAACGGTTCACGCCGGTCGGACACCGCCTTCTGTTTGCCGCTTTCGAAATGGTGGAACTCAGATGCACAGGCGGGCCAGTGGGAGCGTTGTCGCTGGCCGCAATCTCCGCTCTGCAGGCGATCTATCCTTCAAACCGCACTTGGTCGCTCATCGCCTCCATGTCAGTGCGTATTGCGACCCGGCCGTTCGCGTGGATAGATAACCGCGTCACCAGCCAATGGGCGCGGGGAGCGACAGCGGTCCCTACCGGGTCCGTGTTCGTCGGCAGGAAAGGCGAACACACAGTGTCACCGCGCGAGGCGCTCATGGAGTTTACTACGCGAGGTTTCCGAGAGTCCGGCATTTCGGCTTGACCCGAGAAGATCGAGCATTTACTATGAGCATGGTTGAAACTGAGTTGGAGCGTCTGACACCGCGTGCCTCACTCCAAAGGATCGGCCGGCGACCCAGCCCAAGACGCCGATGGGTACAAGTGGGGTTGGGCCTGGTCTGCGCGGCGCTGGCGTTTGAACTGCTTTTCAGAATTCTGACCACCCAGCCGGGAGGCGAAACACACGACTGGGGAGTGACCATAAAGCAGTACGACGAAGGGGTTTCGTCCGCTTCGTTCGCCTGGGACAACGCAAGACTAACCGATAACCCCGTCATTCCGGGCGCAGCATACGGTCTGATCGTCGGGGATTCGTATGTGCAGGCCTTGCAGTTGAATGATGGCCAGACAGTGGGTTCAATTTTAGAACGAAGACTGCGGCAGTCAGGCGACCGAATCAACATACGCCAGTATGGCTGGCCCGGCGCCTCTGCACCGATGTATTGTTACATGTCTGCTAACCTGCTCGCGAAGTGGAGTCCGTCGTGGGTGCTGGTAATGCTTAGCGACAACGACATGACCGTTGCTGCGGTGAAGGCGGATCACCCGGTTCAATTTTCGTTTCGCCGCGATGGTACTGTCGCGCTGGCCGGTCATCCGGAGCCGGAATCGACCATGTTCAACAGGCCATCGTTGCCAGGTTCCCGCTGGGCGCCGCCGTCGGTTCTGGACAAGGTATTTGAGCATTCCGGGCTATATTCCAACTTGAAGAAGCGGGTCCATCAAGTCGTGAGGTCGGCGGGGGCGGTGCCTGGCGCCGGACAGCCCAGCCACGAATCCGGAGGTGGCCGCGACAACGCTTGGGAAACAGCCGAGCGTGTTCCCGGGACCTCAGTGCACATGCTGAAACGGGCGTTTGGAACCAGGTTGATCATCGGGTTTGACCGGAATGGTGACGACCAACGCTCCCGGCACGTCGAGGACCTGGTGTTCCAGGCATGCCGGCAGGATGGTGTGCGCTGCTTGGATATGTACTCCTCGATAAAAGCGCGTGGCCAGCAGGATCACCGTTTCGTGCGTGGCTTTGCCGCCACAAGTCCAGAAACAGGACACTATAATTCATTCGGCCACCAAGTCCTCGCCGACGTGTTGTACCCGGCACTAGCCCACCACTAAGTACACTGGTTCGGAATTTCGGTGACGTATTCGGGCCGAAGCCGTCAGCGATCAGCAATCAGCCGTCAGCCTCACTACCACGGCTGATCGCTGAGAGCTGATCGCTGAGAGCTTCCTTCCGATACGTGATCGAACTTCTGAAACCGCGTACTAAGCCTCGCTCCATGGTCTTCACTTCCTGGAAATTCGTTGTCTTCTTTGCGGTGGTGCTGCTGGCGGTCTGGCTATGCCGGTCCCGGCGAGCCCGCCAGTTGACCATCTTAGCGTCGAGCCTCGTATTCTACATGTCCTGGCGACCCGGCTACGTGATCCTACTGGCGGCGCCGAGCGTGATTGACTATTGGTGCGCCCTGCGAATCGCGCAAACCGGTGCGAGAAAAGAGAGACAGCTATATCTGGCATTCAGCGTGGTCTCGAACATCGCTTTACTTGCGTATTTTAAATACGCCACTTTTCTGTCGGACGCACTGCTCTCACCCTTGGGTTTACGACACCCTCACTTCGATATTATTCTGCCAGTGGGGATTTCCTTCTTTACTTTCAAGGCCCTCAGCTATACGATCGACGTCTATCGCGGAGAGATTGGCGTATGTCGTGATTGGCTCAAATACGTGATGTTTATTACGTATTTTCCGGAGTTGGTGGCGGGTCCAATTGTTCGCGCCTCTATATTCCTTCCGCAGCTAAGTCGTTCACTCAAACTATCCGTGGAGCGTGTCCAGCTAGGATTGCAAATCATCCTGGTCGGCGTTACCAAGAAGCTTTTGATTGCCGACCGCTTGGCGCCCTATGCGGACGCAGTGTTCACGGATCCAGCCAAGTTCTCGCCCATATCGGTTGTGATTGGTGTTCTCTCCTACGCCGTGCAGATATATTGTGATTTCTCTGGCTACTCGGATATTGCGATCGGCACATCGAAGATCATCGGCCTGGATCTTCCAGAGAACTTCAATATGCCGTATATTTCCGGGTCACTTACGGAATTCTGGCGAAGATGGCACATGACGCTCAGCAGCTGGCTGCGCGACTACCTGTATATCCCGTTGGGCGGCAATCGTCACGGCCGGCTGAGGACCTACGTCAACCTATTCTTGACGATGCTGCTTGGCGGATTGTGGCATGGTGCGAGCTGGACGTTTGTTGTGTGGGGCCTAATCCACGGCGCCGGACTCGCCGTGGAGCGTATGTTACAAGTCCACGGGCCGACCTCGGGAGGGGGGATCAGCCGCGTTTTCGGACAAGTCCGCACATTGTTCTTCGTCTGTCTGGCATGGATCTTCTTTCGATCGCCGGATTTTTCAACCGCGATGATTATCCTCCGGAAGGTATTTTGGATGGATCGTAGCGGAGCGGTCTACTATTATCTTCCCTTCTTTTTGATTCTGCCTGTCATGGTGCTTGGCCACGGGCTTGGATTGCTGGCCGCGAGGCAGGCGCGAGGCTCGCGTCGAATTTCGCCGCCCGCTTGGCTTAAATCGTTGTATCCCGCCGTCCGACCCAGATTCGCAATCCGTCCACATCGCTCCGGAGGGATCTACGTGATGTTGCCAAGCAACTCATTTGCCACTTCCTTCGCAGTTGCAAGCTGGATTTTGCTGATCTTCTTCTTCTCGCCGCTGACAGCGACCCCGTTCATCTATTTCCAATTTTGAAGGTGAGCGGAAGGCTCTTTTGGAGGGGCGCGATTGCAGGAGGTGGATACACTTAGCGCGCCGGATGCTTAGTATGCAATGAGAATTCTCTACTTCGGAAACAACTGGACAGGCTTGAAGATCTTGGAAT
>JBGPHB010000706.1:0-3658 GCA_041484155.1 Bryobacteraceae bacterium | reverse complement strand
CGGCAAATAGGAGGTGCGCGACCTAAAAGTGGTAGGGTCAGGATCTTCATCCTGCCGCCGGGACCCCGCCCTAATGGGCGGGGCTTTGTCGTACGCTTACAACACCCCGCAAGCCCTGCCCGTCAGGGCGGGGTTCAGTTGAGAAATGTAGAACCCCGGCGGCAGCACGGAAGTGCCCCACGCGCTGAAATTGCTGCCCGTGCGTACGTGTACGCTAAGACAGCCGCGAGCTTAGTGTCGCGCACCCAAGCATCTTGGCAAACGCCAAGAATGGTCTCTATGTGCTTAAATAGTCTTAAGGAAGTGCTGCAAACGATTAAGTAGTTTCCCCGATTGACATCGCTCGAGATCCAGCATGAAACTCTTCATCCTGGCGCTATTCGCCAGCGCCGCGACCGCTTCGCAGATCACTACCGTCACGGTCCTTGACCCGTGGACTTACAGCCACGCCATGTCGGCTCTGGGCGTGACCTGCACATACTCCCCCGCGTGCTACCCCAACTCGCCGGACGAAGGCGCCGTACTCGCCGCGGCGTTTCTGGGGATACCGCTGAGCGATCAACCTCTGCAGCAGTTCTATATCCTGCGTGTCGGCGATAACTTCGAATTGGTCGCGTTGCTGGAATCGTTTCCTGACGTTGGTTATCAATATACCGGAAATCTTTTTACGCAGCCGGAACCGGCACCGCTAGCACCGCTTTCGGGGCCGCTCTTCGGACTACTCGGGCCGCTCTCGGCACCACTGGGGCCGCTTTCCGGGCCAGTGGATGATCCGCCGTCTGGGCCCTTGCCGCCGCTCCCGGGGCCGCTGGACGATCTGAAGCACATCGACGATGTGAACTCTCCGAGTACGCAGCCCCCGGAGGTTCCCGAGCCGGGAACGGTAGTGCTGGTGGGGTTGACACTAGCGGCGCTGGCCCGATTTCGGCGCCTACTCATAACGTAGGGCTTCGAGCGGTTCGACTCGCGTGGCGCGCCGGGCGGGGATGTAGGTCGCGATCAAGGCGACGGATCCCAGAATCACGGCGACGACAGCGAACGTTCTTGGGTCGCTGGCCTGCACGCCGAACAGCAGGCTTGCCAGCAGGCGCGTGGCCGCGTAGGCGATTGCGAGTCCCACCACCACGCCGATTCCGGCCAGCTTCATTCCTTGCGCCAGAACCATCTTCAGCATATCTCCCTTGGCCGCTCCGAGCGCCATCCGGATGCCGATTTCCTGGGTCCGCTGGTGCACCGAGTATGACATCAAGCCGTAAATCCCGATCGCCGCCAGCAACAAGGCAATGCCCGCCAGAATGCTCAGCAGCCGCATGTTGAAATCCTGGCGGGAGACAGCCTCGGCAATGACCTGTTCCATGGTCCGCTCCCTCGCGATCGGCATTTGGCCGTCAACCGCATGAAATTCGCGCTCGATCGCGGCGCGCATCGTCACAGGATCGGTCGCGGTTCGCACGGCCCACGACAACGGGATCACGCGATTGGCCAGCGCCGTGAGTCCTTGGGGCACCTGGCTCTGCGGAATGTACATCACGCCGACATCCGCTCGATTCAAACCGACTTCGCGCACGCTCCCCACCACGCCGACGATCTGACGCGGCGGATCGTCGAAATCCGGTCCGAGCCCTTTACCGATAACGATCACCCGCCCCAGCGGATCCTCCTTGGGCCAGTAACGCTTCGCCATCGCGTCGTTAATGATCACCACCCGCACCGCGTTGCTGGTGTCGGTTTCCGTGTAGACGCGCCCGCGCAACAGCGGAATCCTGAAGGCGCGGAAGTAGTGTGGCGTGACGAATCTCCACTGTTCGTCGCCATTGTAAACGCCCTTCGCGGGCGGCTTACCCACGATGTTGAAGGGCAGATCCACTCCGCTCTCGACCGGAAGAGCGATGACCGCCGCGGCAGCTTCCACTCCGGGCAGACTTTCAATCCGCCGTGTGACCTGGGACGCAAAGGAGTCCACTTTCGCCGTGGTGGAGTATGCGCCGCCGGACATCGACGTCTGCATGGTGATCACGTTGTGGGGATCGAAGCCTGGATTCACCGAGCGCAATCCGACAAAGGTGCGGATCAGGAGCGCCGCCCCCACCAGCAGCACCAGCGCCAACGCCACCTCGGTCACCACCAGAACAGAGCGCGCCCGGTTGTGCCGCAATCCGGTACCGGAGCGGCCGCTGGCTTCTTTCAACGTCGAAGAAAGATCGGGATTCGAGGTATGCAGCGCCGGAAAAATGCCGAACAAGAGGCCGGTGAGCACCGCCACGCCCATGGTGAACGCCGCCACCTGCCAGTCGAGGGCCGGCACGGCCGCGTGTACTCCGTTTGCATCCGTGAGCCGCGGGATGTTTCCGGGCGCGAGCAAGAGCAACCCCCGGACGCCCCAAGCGCCCAGCCCGAATCCTAATAGACCTCCGAATCCAGCCAGCAGAACGCTTTCGGTTAGCAGTTGCCGGACCACGCGCCCGCGGTTCGCTCCGATCGCCGAGCGGATCGCCAGTTCCCGCTGGCGTCCCGCGGCCCGGGCGAGCAGCAGATTCGCCACATTTGCGCAGGCGATCAGCAACACCATCGCCACCGCTCCGAACAGCACGAGCAAGGCGGTCTTGACGTTGCCCACCATGGCCTCCCGCATGGGTACCACGGCGACGCCTTCGGCCGGGTCCATCCACTTCGGATTGGCCTGGCGAAACCGCTCGCCGGCAATTTTCATCCGCGCCCGGGCGGTCGCGACACTCACGCCGGGCTTGAGCCGCGCCGCGACCTGCAGGTAGTGGCCTTGATTGGTGCTGTTCGGATCGGCCTGGATCGAAGTCCACACATCGGCCTTGGGGTCGGGTTGGAAGCCGGCGGGCAGGATGCCCACGATGGTGTTCGGCGCTCCGTTCAGCAGGATGACGCGTCCGGCCACACCCGTGTCACCGGCATAGTGCGATTGCCACAGGCCGTAGCTGATGACCGCCACCGCGCGGCCAGACGGCAGGTCCTCCGCTGGAGTAAACGTGCGGCCCACGATGGGCGCGACTCCGAACACCTTGAAGTAGTCGGCCGATGCATGAACCCCGGTCACTTGCTCGGGCCGGTCATTCGAGCCGATGTTCAGGCCCAGTCCGGCCTGATCGTACAGCGCCATTGAATCAAAGACATCGTTCTGACGCCAGGTCATGAACTTCGGAATGGAGATCGAGTACCCGACTCCGTTTTGACCCTGGCGTCCCAGTTTCATGAGGCGCTCCGGCTGCGGATAAGGCAGCGGCTGGAGCAACACGGCGTTTACTACGGTAAAGATCGCGGTATTGGCTCCAATGCCGAGCGCAAGGGCGGCGATGGCGATCGCGGAGAAACCGGGGTTCTTCCACAGCATGCGCAGGGCGTAGCGCAGATCGGCGGCCAGAGTATCCATGTGAGTGGAAACGCAACTCGGACCCACCTGGTTCCATCGCCGTAGGGCGATTTTTAGCACCTGGCGTGTTGCGGTCATCGCCCTTCGTCGCAGGCTGCGAAGAATTGACCAGAACCCCGCCCTGACGGGCGGGGCTTTGTAGCTCAGCCCGCTCCCTTACGGTCGCGGTTCGGTATCGGCACCCTGCGCATGCGTTGGAATACCCCCCGTATCTCCGCGATCTCCATCGACGCCAAAGCGCACCGCCGAGTAGCCACT
>JBGPHB010000705.1:0-3661 GCA_041484155.1 Bryobacteraceae bacterium | reverse complement strand
GCTCCCCTCACTTCACCTTCGCCTAAACGTGATTCCGGACGGGTGTATCGCGCCGTGGGGCGGTCGGATACTTTCTGGTTGAGCACCCTTCCTTACGGGCGACGCGCTGGTCCGTCAGTATCCGATTCGCGTGCCGGAAGGGCTAACACCAGCCGGCCGTCCTGAACCGTAATTCGCGGGCGCTGTTCGGCATCGCAATCCGGCAGCGGACGACCCGCATAGTAGTTCAGGCCATACTCCCAGTCCCGCCTCACGTTTTCAAGACAGGCGTTCGCGGCCTGCGCCGTGTTCGCCCGCCAGAACCCGCGCACCGAAACGCGCTGATCGAGGATTGGAAACACTTTTCCCTTCACATATGCCAGGCCGAAGACCACCGACATGGCGGCGGTGAGAATCGACAGAACGATTCGGTCGCGCCAGGCGAGCCACCATACCACCGGCGCAACCAAGACGAACGGCAGCGCCGGAGCGGGAACAAACGACGCCCTCCGTATGCCGGAAAGCAGCGCATCCGGCAACACCGCGACAATCGCCGGCAAGGCGACCAGCATCAGCACGCTGGCCACCAGCCACCACTTTGCCGCCAGCCCGGCTTTGTCCAAGCCGAACGCGAGCACGATGGTCAGCGGCGGCAGCAAGGGCAAGACATAACCGGGAAGTTTGTTCTTGCTGATCGAGAAGAATATCAGCGCGAAGATCAACCAGCCAACCAGAAACCGCACGCGTTCGTCGTCGTAAGTCTTCCGGCGCAGCAGCAGCCCGGCGAGCGGCGTCCAGGGAAAGAGTCCGGCGAGCAAAATCGGAAGGTAATACCACAACGGCTGCACGTGCAGCAGAGAGGATGTGAAAAAACGGTCGAAGTGTTGCTTCCAGAGAATCTCGCGCCAAAACAATGCGCCAAAGCGCAAAGTACACAGCAAATACCACGGTGCGGCCACCACTACGCAGCCCGCGATCATGGTCAGCCGCTTGCCGCGCGCGACCAGAAACATGGGCGCGAACAGAACCAGCGGCACGAATGCCTTGGCCAGGATCGACAGGCCCAGCAGCGCACCCGCGGCATAACCCTGCTTGCGGCGTGTATCGAAAAGGGCGATGCACATCGCCGCCCCCAGAGCCGCCGACATTAAGACGTCGGGCAGCGTGACAAAGCTGTACGCCAGCCAGCCCGCCGACGTCGAAAGAATCGCCGTGGCCATCATGGAGGTACGCCGCGAAAACTCGCCCGCCACGACGAAATAGAAGAACACCAGGAACGCCACGCTCGCCAGCGCCACCGGCAGCCGTGCGGCCCATTCATCGGGTAGGCGAAGCATCCGGCCGGCCGCGGTCATCCAATACAGCAGCGGCGGTTTCTCGAACCACGGCTGGCCGTTCAGCCGCGGGGTGAGCAGGTCGCCGGATCGCGCCATCTCCCGGCTGACCGAGGCGTAGCGCGGCTCGTCGGGACCCAGGAATCCAACCCCACCCAGGTCGAAGAGATACATCATCAGCAACGGGACGATCAGCCAGCTTCGCGACAAGTCTCCAGTATAATGAGGCATGCGGACGACCGTGGCGGTGCTGGTGGCGTGCGTGTTCTGTGTGGTGGCGCGTGCGCAAATCGCTTGCCCTTGCGATCCCAGGGACCCTGAATCGCTTAAGGAGCGCGAGTGCTCGCTGTGCGAGGCCGCTGAAAAACAGCCGCCGGGCGTGGTCTTTTTCTTCGTGCAGGACAACAGTCCGGCAAAACCGGACCGCTTGCTGGCGCTGCCCCGCCAACACTCTCCTGGGATTCACCAAATGGCCGCGCTACCGGCAGAAGCCCGCGCCGCGCGGTGGGGCGGCGCCATCGCCAAGAGCAAAGAACTGTGGGGCGAGCAGTGGGCCGTGGCCTACAACGCCGAGCGGTTCCACAGTCAGTGTCACGTGCACATCCATATCGGTAAGCTGATCGACGGTGTCGAGTGGGGCGAGTTCAAGGTGGTGAACGGCCCCGCAGAAATTCCCCTGCCCGGCGTCGACGGACTCTGGATCCATCCGGTCAACGGAAAGCTGCACGTGCATCTGGGCGAGCAGATTACCGAGACGGTGCTTCTCCGATGAGCTATCAGCTCTCAGCTTTCAGCTATCAGCTAGCTGAGAGCTGATCGCTGAAAGCTGATAGCCTTAAAAGGTATGAAAACTGCTGCGCTTCTACTGTGTTGTGTTTCCCTATCCGCCCAGACCAAGCCGGCTGCCGCTCAAAAGTCCGCGTTCGATAAAGCTACGCTGGAAAGCTATCTGCGCCATGTCGAGCTATGGCTTCCGCAGGTCAACATCAAAATCGACGATGCCAAACCTTCCACCATCATGCCCGGCTTCTTCGAAGTGTGGGTGCACGCCTCTTACAACGGCGCCGTAAAGGATTTCGAGTACTTCGTCTCTAAAGACGGCCACAACGTGCTCAAGGGCGACGTGTTCGACATCAATCGCAGCCCGTTCCAATCAAATATCGACCAGCTAAAAACCAGCACGGCGCCTGGCTTTGGGCCGGCCGGGGCCCCGGTGACGATCGTCGTCTTCAGCGACTTCCAGTGCCCGTACTGCAAAGAGGAATCGCAGATTCTTCGCAATAACGTCGCCACCACGTTCAAGGACAAGGTGCGTGTCTACTTCAAGGATTTTCCGCTCGATTCGATTCATCCCTGGGCGCACACCGCGGCGATCGCGGGACGTTGCGTCTACCGCCAGAATCCCGCGACGTTTTGGGACTTTTTCGATTGGGCCTACGACAACCAGACCCAGATCACACCGGAGAACCTGAGCGGCAAGATTCAGGAGTTCGCGACCCAGAAGAGTCTGGATGGCCTGCAGCTTGGCCGCTGCATCGACACCAAGGCGACCGAAGCGGAGGTCGTTGCGTCTGTGGCCGAGGGCCATGCGCTGCAGGTATCGGCCACGCCCACCATGTTCCTGAACGGCCGCAAGCTGGAAGGTGGTGTGCCGTGGCAATCCATCGAACCGTTAATCAACCTCGAGCTCGAGCACCAGACCAAAGCCGCGCAAGTTGACGAAAAGTGCTGTGAAGTGACTATCCCGAAACTGGTGAAGTAACGTGAATCGACATCTACGTCCTAGTGTTTTCTTCCTGATTCCTCTCGCTCTGGCCGCTGCGGAAATCAGCCCGCAGTCGTATCTGGGGCACGTCCGCTATTTGGCCTCGCCCGAATTGAAGGGACGCGCTACCGGATCGCCCGAGCTCGAGCAGGCGGCGTCCTACATCCAGTCCCAGTTCAAGTCGTTCGGCCTGAAGCCACTCGATGGAAAAGATTTCCAACAGCCGTTCCCGGTGACCATTAACGCGCATCTTGGCCCCGACAACCGTTTCAGCTACCGCGAGCCGGGCGAATACCGGACGCTCGAAGCACAGCAGGATTTCGTCCCGTTCAGTTTTTCCTCCAGTGGAAAGTTTTCCAACGCCGTGGTCTTCGCGGGTTTCGGCATCACCGCCAACGAACTGCACTACGACGACTACGCCGGCCTCGACGTCAAGGACAAAATCGTCCTGATCCTCCGGCATGAGCCGCGGGAGTCCGGGAAAAGCGGCGTATTTGAACCCCATCCCACCCATGCCGCGCTGGTCGATAAAGCCGTGAACGCGAAAATGCATGGCGCCAAGGGCGTGATCATGATTAATGAT
>JBGPHB010000704.1:0-3672 GCA_041484155.1 Bryobacteraceae bacterium | reverse complement strand
GTTTGAAACATAGTTGTTGTAAAGGGGAAAAGTTGTCCGCCTCAACGACCAAGAAAGCGCTGATCCGCCGTTACGACCGGGAGACCCTGGCGGGGTACGTCACCCCGGCTTCCTTTCTACGGCCGGAAGGCGTGGAACTGCTTTCGGATCAGGGGCATGCGTCGATCATCCCCTATCCGGAAATCAAGCTGGTGGCGTTCGTCAAGGAATTCGAGGGCGCGGCGGAGCCGCAGCGGCAGGTTTTTCAGACGCGACCCAAGATGGCGGGGCTGTGGGTGAACCTCCGTTTCCGCGACGGGGGCGTGCTGGAGGGTATTATCCCGAACAATCTCATGCTCCTGGAAGGCAGTGGGTTCACCGTGATCCCGCCGGATTCCTTCGGCAACCAGCAGCGGGTATGGGCTCCCAGGGGTTCGCTGGTGGCAGTTGAGGTGCTTGGGGTGGTGGGAAGTCCATTGAAGAGGCGGAAGGCCAAGCCGGCGGCGAAGGAACAGATTGGGTTGTTCGATGAATAGGGTTTACGGTGCAGCCAAAACCTGTTACAGGTATACTGGAGTTTAAATACTGAATCGTCTCTAGTTGGGAGGTTTTTATGAAGTTTCGCAACCTGGTTGTTGCCGCGGCAGGAGCTTTCCTGCTGGCACTGACCTCTTTTGCCCAGATCACGGCGATCGAAGGCATGGTGATGGGAGAGGACGGGGCTCCCATGGTCAAAGCCCTGGTCAAGATCACGCGTACCGATATCAAAGGCAGCTACAAGTGCAACACCGATAAGAAGGGCCACTACTTCTACAATGGTCTGCCGCTAGGCACCTACAACATCGCAGTAGAAGTAGATGGTAAGGAAGTGGACGCGGTGAACGGCGTGCGCACCAGATTGGGCGACC
Source organism: Bryobacteraceae bacterium (assembly GCA_041484155.1). GTDB lineage: Bacteria > Acidobacteriota > Terriglobia > Bryobacterales > Bryobacteraceae > Palsa-187. The sequence continues at coordinate 2,785 of JBGPHB010000704.1, read as the reverse complement.
CGACTCCGATCAACTTCGACCTCCAGAAGATCGCGAAGCAGAGGGCAGCCCAAAACGCGCAGATGCAAGCCGCGGCGGCGGGCACCGCACCGGCGCTCTCCAAAGAGCAGGAACGCGGCATGACCAAGGAGCAGAAGGAAGCCTACGACAAGGCCATCAAAGAGCGCGAAACGTCGATGAAGAAGAACAAGGAACTGAACGACGCGTTCTCGACCGGCCTGACCGCCTTGCAAAACAAGGATTATGACACCGCCATCACCAACCTGACCAAGGCCAGCGAACTGGATCCGAAGCAGGTGGCGGTCTGGGCGCAACTCGCCGACGCGCACGTGAATGCGGCGGCGAAAAAGACGGGCGCGGAGTTCGACGCGGAAATGGCCAAGGGCATTGAAGGCTACAACAAGGCGATCGAATTGAATCCGTCGGACGCGGCGACGCACAACAACTTCGCGCTGGCGCTCGGCAAGGCGAAGAAGTTCCCGGAGATGCAGGTGGAACTGCAGAAGGCGGCGGAACTCGATCCGCCCAAGGCCGGGCAATACTATTACAACCTGGGCGCGATGCTGGTGAACGCGGGACAGTCTGAACCGGCCGGACAGGCATTCAAGAAAGCCATCGAGCTCGACCCGAAACATGCGGATTCCTACTACCAGTGGGGAGTCTACCTGGTCGGCAAGGCGTCGTTCGCGGCTGACGGCAAAGTGACCCCAGTGGCGGGCACGGTGGAAGCGTTCCAGAAGTACCTGGAACTGGCGCCCACCGGGCAATTCGCCGATTCCGCAAAAGGCATGCTGGCGTCGATGGACGCGAAGGTGGATACCGCGTACAAGAATCCCAACGCGCCGTCCCCAGCTAAGAAGAAGAAGTAGGCTGCGTCAGTGAGTTCCGCGAGCGGGAGGCGATGCTTCCCGCTCCGACCCCATGCTGCGTTATCTCATCGTCGATATTCTCCTTCCCCTGCTGGTCTTCGCTATTCTGCGATCGTTTCTCCGTGGTCTTTTCCAAAACAGGCGCGATGTGACTCGCTCCGCCAACCATGCTGCGCCCGTTTCCCAACCCCATGTGGTTGTCGGCGGGGAGTTGAAGAAAGACCCGGTATGCGGAACGTATGTTTCCACCGGAGCCAGCGTGACTCGTACAGTCAACGGCGAGTTGCTGCATTTCTGTTCGAAGGAATGCCGCGACAAGTACCGCGCGGCCTAAGAGCTGCCGGGGTTGTGGCGCGCGCTGTAGCGCAGCGGCGGGCAAGGAATCTCGCGGTAGAGGCCGCCGATCAATCCAAATCACGGCGCTTTTCCGTTTCCTGACCTGCGGCGCGCCTGAGTGCGGTAGACTGTATAGGTTTGGTCAAAATGGGAAACGTAATCATCCTCGGCTCACAATGGGGCGACGAGGGTAAAGGCAAGATCGTCGATCTCTTCGCGGAACGCTTCGATATTGTGGCGCGCTATCAGGGCGGGCACAATGCGGGCCATACGGTTTTCATCGGCGAGAATAAATTCGTCCTCAAACTGATCCCGAGCGGCATTCTGCGCCCCGGGAAGCAGGCCGTCATCGGCAACGGACTCGTCATCGACCCCGCCGCGCTGTTGACCGAGATCGAGACTCTGGAATCGGCGGGAGTGGCGGTGACCGCTAACCTCTTCATCAGCAACCGTGCCCACGTGCTGTTTCCAGCCCATCGCATGATGGAGAAGATGTCGGAAGGCCGCGAGGGCCGGATTTCGATCGGTACCACATCGCGCGGCATCGGCCCCTGCTACGAGGACAAGATCGCCCGCCGCGGCATCCGCATTGCCGACCTTCTGGACACGGAATTCTTCCGCGCCCAGTACGATTCCGTGATGGAGGAGAAGGTCGTCATCGCCCAGGCTCTCGGCATCGATGGCCAACTCGACCTGAAAGCCATCCGCGCGGAGTATGAGGCCTTCGCCGAGCGCATTCGCCCTATGGTTTGCGACACCTCCGTGCTGCTCAACAACGCCATCCGCGACGGCAAGACCGTCATGTTCGAAGGCGCACAGGGCACCATGCTGGATATCGATCACGGCACCTATCCCTTCGTGACCTCCTCCAGCGCCAGCGCCGGCGGGGCGTGCACCGGCACCGGTGTCCCGCCCACGCGCATTCACGGCGTGATCGGGGTCTCTAAGGCCTATATCACGCGTGTGGGCGGTGGACCATTCCCCACCGAGGCACTGGACCACACGGGCGAGTTGATTCGCCAGCGCGGCAAGGAATTCGGCGCCGTGACCGGCCGTCCGCGGCGTTGCGGTTGGTTCGACGCGCCGCTGTTGCGCTACACAGCCACCATCAACGGTTTCGACAGCCTGGTGGTGACCAAACTCGACGTGCTGGACGAGTTCGACCGGATTCCGGTCTGCGTGGGTTATCGCATCGGGGGCAGGGAAGTCGACGACATGCCGCCGACGGTGGCCGAAATCTCCAGGATCGAGCCCGTGTACGAGTGTGTGCCCGGCTGGAGCACTTCGACGTTCGGCATCGCGAACTACCAGGAACTCCCGGCCAAGGCCAAAGAGTACATTGCGTTTCTGGAGGCCCACACGGGCGTGGAAGTCGGTTGCATTTCCACCGGACCCGAGCGCAATCAGACCATCGTCCGCCCCGGCTCGCGCTTCGCAAAGCTGATCGGATAGCGCCGGTGCGGTCGAGCCGCGACCCTGGTGCCATTCGAGTCGCGCCCCGCACCGCGCCGCACGTCGGGACTGCCCGTCCTGCATGTCCGACAGTGGGGTTGTATAGCATTCGCATCAACGATCAATGG
>JBGPHB010000703.1:0-3679 GCA_041484155.1 Bryobacteraceae bacterium | reverse complement strand
CCTCCTGGTTCTCCTTCAGAGTCGGAACATCGGGCGGCGGCGGAGGCACCGGCGTCCCTAGGATGTTCTCGAGAATCCACTTGCCGCGCACCACGGGCGAGGTGCGCTCGGCGTGGGAAGTCACCGCGAGGATGCTTCCTTGCCCCAGTAGCCCTTTGCGCGCTTCGTCGGTGATGGTCACGCGCCGGAAGCGGCTCCCGTAAACATCCGGAATTCCGTAATGCCGAGCAAGCCGTTCGTTCACGAAGGTGTAATCCGCGGTCAACAGGTCCACAACGTTGCGATCCTCGCGAAGGATGCTCTCGAAGAGCATCTCCGTTTCACGCTGGAAGGACTGCCGCAGGTTGTCGTCGAAATCGGGGAACAGGTCCGAGTTCGGAAACACGTTGCGCACGTTGCGCAAGTGCAGCCATTGCCCGGCAAAGTTGCTCACCAGCGCCTGCGACTTGGGGTCGGCCAGCATGCGCCGGACCTCGCGATCGAGTACGGCGGGCGTTGACAATTTGCCCTGACTCGCGATTTTGATCAGTTCGTCGTCGGGACTGCTGCTCCAGAGAAAGAATGAGAGCCGCGAAGCCAGTTCCAGGTCGCTGACGCGATGCACCGCGCCCGGCGGCAGATTCTCCGGATCGCGTTCGGCGCGGAACACAAACTTCGGGCTCGCGAGAATCCGCTGGAGCGCCAACTCGATGCCGCCTTCGAAGCGTCCGTCGCGGCGCCCGGCCTCGTAGAAGCTCATGAGGCGTTGCAGGTCCGTGTCCGTCACCGGCCGGCGGTAGGCACCGCGGGCCACTGTCGAAACAATCTGTTTGGCGCAAGGCGTCGAGGAATGACAAACAAAGATTCGGCGGCGGCTCGGGGTATCTCCCGGTCCGGTGGCGCTGAACGGGCCGGTGATGGCGAACGTCTGGATGTGCGGCTGTCCCGACCAGTCGAAGTTGTCGGTCGAGCTTCGCAAGAACGGCTGCAGCCGCACGGGATCGGCAATTTGAGGATCCTGGACGAAAGCAACCGTCACTGTGTGGGGACCTGCTGTCACCGGCGCTCGAACCCGCAATCGCGCGTCGACCGCGTCACTGGTATCGGTGGGCTTTTCAAAAAGCGCGGCAAGATCCTCCTGCCCGCCAAAGTTCACGAGATGAATGCGCTTGCCGTCCACGGTGATTTCGACCTGGTGCGGGAAATCGAGCCCACGCATGATGTTCAGGTTGGTTCGGTAGAGCTTGGCCTGGAAGACGTATTCGCCATCGAGCGCAAAGTTGTGATGAACCAGCGTTCCGCCGATAGTCCCGAGCGGCAAGCCTTCGATGTGCTGGTTCTGCGAGAGGTCCTGGCGGATACGATAGGTCTCGCTGCCCGGGCTGACGTTCGGATCGCCGACCGCGAGCGCCCCAATTTTCACCGCAGCGGACAAATAGTGTTCCTGCAACGACGGGGAAACGCCCAGGACATCGGAGATGTTGTCGAAGCCGTAAGCCGAATCGTCGGGCGGTAGCAGGGAAGCGGCATCGACCTCCAGAGCCAACAGGTCGCGAATCGCGTTGGCGTATTCGGCGCGATTGAGACGGTGGAGCATCGGACGCCCCGGATTGGGGTTGGCGTCAGCCGCGCGATCGAGTTCGTTCTCCAGCGACGAAATCAAGCTGCGATACGTGGCTTGATCCGGGCGCGGCAACCCCGGCGGCGGCATCGTGCCCGTTCGCAATTTCCGCACCACTTTTTCCCAGGTTTCTGCTCCGACGGGCGTATCGAGCATCAGTCCGGCGGTCTTGAGGCGTTGGTTATGGCAGGTGACGCAGTATTTGTCGACAACTTCGCGGTGCGGCGCCGCGGCCTGGACACCCAACGCCGCGACCGCCAACGAAGCTAACCAACGAATACTCACGCGCCCTCTAAACTCAACTAGCTTTTCTAAACTCGGACTGGCCCTTCTAAACTCAACTAATCTCTAATGTTAGCAGTGGGGCAGCCAGTCTTGGCGGCGAGCCGGCCTCCGGGCCGGCTTTTTTCTCTCGGTGCCTACGAAAAGCCGGCACGAAAGCCGGCTCGCCGGCAAGACTGCCCGCCCCACGCTGCTTAAGCTGGTTCACTCAACTCTAGTCTCCTGTCCCAGAAATTCTAATAAGAAATCCAACGGCGTTTCTACATTTTCTGAAGCAGCACCCCGCCCTGACGGGCAGGGCTTCTCGTGCGTTTGCAAGCCCCGCCCGTTAGGGCGGGGTCGTGTCCGTAGTCTGAGACTTATTTCACGAACCTTGGGGACGGGAGACTAGGAGGTTGCTTGAAAACTCTCTTCGCACAGACGAGACTGACAAGCTGAAGCATTGTGCCAAATGGCTCATTAACAACTTGTAGACCAGCGTGAGGCATGCTTTAGCTTGCCCGAGAATTTCAGCAACCTCCTAATGCACCCACGCGATGATCGCGTCGGCTACTGCACGGGGCTGCTCCATGATGATGGCGTGCGCTGCGTGGGGGATTCGCACAACGGAAACGCGGTTGGCGCCGAATTCTTCCACCAACTCATTCTTGCTTGAAGGAGGGCGATACGGATCGTCATCCCCCTGGATGTCCAGTATCGGCGCTGCACCGGCGGACCAATACTCGCGCTGCGGCGTCGCGTCGCGGGCAATCACCTCGGCCTGGCGCACGTCGCTGTGGAATCCCGTCAGCCAGGGCTTCGAGTCATTTCCGGGAGCAAAGAACACGGCGTTCAAGTGCTTGAGGCGCTCAGCTTCCGGTCTCGTGGGGTCTGTGGCGATGCTGACCGATCGCTGCACTTCCGGGTTCGGCTTCTTTTGCGCCGCGCCGATCAGAATGACCGCTCGCGTCAGCTTGGGAAAATCCACTGCCGTCATTCGCGCCACAAAATGCCCGTAGGCGTGTCCGGCCAGGACCGCAGGTCCGGCGTTTTCATGTTCGATGACCGCGGCCACGTCGCGGGCGTAGTCGTGCAGGGTGAGGTTCTGCATCGGACCCGTGCTGCGACCGTAGCCGCGCGGCTGCGGGCGCAGAACGCGGTAGCCCGCCCCCGCGATCCGCTCGGCCACTGGGTCGAACTCCTCCGAGTCGCGTCCCAGCGAGGGAAGCAGCACGAACAGCGGACCGCGCCCTTCCGCGATCACTTCGATCGTGACGTTGTCGCGGCGAACCACCGCTCGGGTTCGCGGTTGAAGCAGCCGGTCCAGCACCGGCAGCGGCACACCGCTCTCCTTCAAGGCGCGTTCGTGAAATTCGCGCAGCGAGAACGCGCTGCCCCGGCGCTGCTTCTCGTGTTCACGGACATCCAGCCACCCTTTCCATCCGGCAAAATAAGTCGGCAACTGGCAGGAGGAAAGCTGCGCGCGCTGCAGCTTCGCGGTGGCCTCTTCCCGTTCCTGGTAAGTGTCCTTGATCATCAGGTCAAGCGCCTGTTGATCGGTCATACCCATGGTCTGCAGGCGAACATCCAGGATCGTGTTGGCCAGCGCTCGAAGAATCTGCTTGAGCAGCGTCAGCCGCAACGCTTTGCTGTTCCCGAGATATCCTTCGTCGGACATCATTTGCTGGGTGTAGAACGCCCATCCCTCCACGTAAGGAGTATTCGCGAAGACGTTGCGCAACAGCCTGCGCGACACCGGCTGCACGTCGTTGGCATACTCCAGTTGCACGTAGTGCCCCGGCATCGCCTCGTGAACGG
>JBGPHB010000702.1:0-3682 GCA_041484155.1 Bryobacteraceae bacterium | reverse complement strand
TTAGCGAACGCGATTGTGAAACTGGTGGCGGCCGACGCTTTGCCCGCCCTGGTGGGGAACCTTGTCATGGGTAACCTCGTGAATCGCGATTTCGAACCGACTTTGGCCCAAGCGGGGGACACAGTAAACATTCCCGTGCCGCCGTCGATGGTTGCAAACAACCTGGTGGAGGGCCAAACCGTGGTGACGCAGAATCCGACCCTGGGCAATGCGCAGATCGTGCTGAACACGCACGCGGAAGCGACATTCCAGATTCCCGATGTCACCAAGGTGCTGGCGGTGCCGGACCTGCTCAGGCTTTACATGCAGCCGGCGGTGGTCGCGTTGGCCGAACGGATCGAGACGGACCTGCTGGCGCTGTACCCGACGTTCTCCGCTAATGCCGCCCTGGGAACGGGCGGAACGGCGCTTACGGAGGCAGTGGTGGACTCGGCGGAAACCGTGCTGTTCGCGGCGAAGGTTCCGGCGAGCGCGGCGAAGTACCTGGTAGTGGACTCGAACACATACTCGTCTTTGCGGCAGATCCCGCGGTTCAGCGAGTTTCAAACTGCGGGTGAAGCGGGGCTGCGGGCGTTGATTGACGGATCGGTCGGAAAAATGAAGGACTTCTACATCTTCCGCTCGCAATTCGTGGCGCTGACGGGGAGCGCTCCGGTTACCGTGCATAATCTGGCATTCGCCCGCGATGCGATCGGCCTGGTGGTGCGGCGGTTGCCGCAGCCTCTGCCGGGAACGGGCGCCATCGCGGAGTACGCCGAGCTGGGAAGCTTCGGGATGCGGGTGACGATGAGCTATCAACCGAACACGCTGGCTCAGCAGTTCACCGTGGACGTTCTGTACGGCGCGGGGGTGTTGCGGAACAGCTTCGGAGTTCAGGTGAAGAGTTAGCGCAAGCTGCAGCTTGCGGCCACTTGTGTCCCCGCGAAAAAGTGCGGGGACACCGCTGGTGACGTTGACAGTAGAAGGGTAGCGGACGCTTGCCCGCAATGTCCCCGATTTTTTTGGAGGAGCCGGAATGGATTTACGTGCGTACTATCAGAAAATTCGAAAGATCGAGGCTGAGATCAAGGATGCGGTGGTGGTGATCGTGAGCCGGGAGACTCCCGAGGGGGGGAAGGCGGGCGCGAGGACGGAGGTTGCGCGAGGGCTGGCGGCGCGGATGATCGCGGAAGAGAAAGCCGACTTGGCGACGCCGGAAGACGCGGCGCAATTCCGCTCGGAAATTGAGGCGAAATGGAAAGCGTCGCAACAGGCCGCGTCTCTAACCGAGGGAGAGGTTCGAGCCTTGCGAAGCGTGCTTAAACCGCAGAGGAAATCGTGATGGCTTTGCTGACGGACGGCAATCCGAACGATACGGAAGCGCTGCGGGCCTACGAAACGGCCATTCTCGACGTTGCGAAGGTCGAGAGGATCGACTTGGACACCAAGCTCGACCTCGCCACGGAAGAAGTATCGGCGGAGGTGCTGGGTGTTCTGCTGGACCATGCGTCGACGGATGCCCGCAGAAATACCGGAGTTTCGGATGTGGTGGTGACGCCGCAGATGAAACGATGGCACGCTTTCCGAACGCTGGAGATCGTTTACCGGGACGCGTTTGGTAGTCAACTGAACGACCGGTACCGGGCGAAGTGGAAGGAGTATCAAGATCTGTCCAGGAATGCCCGGGAGGACACGATGCGGTTCGGAGTCGGGCTGGCGCTGAATCCGATTCCGAAGGGGCCGCAGCCGGTATTTAGCTTCGTGTCGGGAATGAGCCCCGCGACGATCTATTACGCGCAACTGAGCTGGCTATCCGCGACCGGACAGGAGGGAACGCCGGGCGATTTGACCAACTACCAAACGCCCGAAGGGAGCGTGCTGGCTGTCGGAGCTACCAACCCGCCGGCCGGCGCGGCAGGATTCAACGTCTACGTCGGGCTTGCCTCAACGGACGTCAGTTTACAGAGCACAATTCCGGTAGGGCAGAGCTTCACCTTGCCGCCAACGGGGCTGGTGACGGGGAATCCGCCGGGCAGCGGGCAGGCGGCAGACGTCTATGTCACCGGCGGAAGAACGCTGAGGCGAGGATAAAGCGATGGCGCGAACCGGAAGCGTCGTGACGCAGATCCTGGTGGGGTTTCTGACTGATCCGAACATTGGGCTGGGTCCCGTGTCGGCAAGCCTGGCCGAGGATTCAGGGGTCGCGCTGACGCCGATTGCTCCGGAGAGTGTCGTCAATCAAAACGTTCCGGTGGCGCTGGCGGAACGGAGCCTGGCGGTGAAATATCCGGTGGTTCACGTTTACTCGGACCGGACGCAGAATCTGCTGCTCGAAAAATTCCGGACCTTTTCCGGGAAGGTGCGGACGGTGGCGGAAGTACGGGTGTCCCAGGACCGGATCGAGGGGATCGAAGAGCAGTTGCGACTGTATGTGGATGCGATCACGCAGGTGCTGGACGCGAACCGGGGAAGCTGGGGCCAGGGAGCGTTTTTCACGGGAGGGTACGAGGTGACCTACGAGCCCGTGCAGCACGGCGGGAAAAACCTTCTGCAAATTGCGCGCGTGACGATCGAAGTGGATGTCTCTAGCTGAGGAGCCAGAATCATGTCGTGTTATATATCGTCGAACAATAACCGGTTCTACGTGGCGTTGGAATCGACTTACGGCGACGTCCCGGCGATCACGGGCCAGAGCCGCATTCCAGCGGTGAAGCTGACGGCGAAACAGGTTCCGGAACGGACTTCGCGGCGGGACAAGACGGGAAGCCGGACGTTCGCGGGACTGCCGAACAGAGTCCGGAAGACCACAAGTTTCCAGCTCAATACGTTTCTCACGGAGTGGACGAATCAGACCAACGCACCGAGCCACGGACCTCTGTTTCAAGCCGCGATGGGCGGGACTCCGGCGCTCTACAACGGCGGCATGGTCTCCTCGGTTACGGGAGGCGTGCAGATCCAATTCTCGGCGCCGCACGGACTCTCGGCGGGGCAAGCGGTGACGTTTGGGGGGGAAATGCGGTTCGTGGCGGCAATTCTGGACGCATCGACGGTGTTCTTGAACGCGCCCTTTTCAAATCCGCCGCAGGCGCTATCTACGTTCGGCGCGACGATGACTTACACCCTGGCGACGAGTCTGGCGAGCGCCAGCATTTTCGACTACTGGGATCCAAGCACGACCGTGCAGCGGATTCTGGAAGGCGCGGCAATGAACACGATGAAGGTGACGGTCAACGGAGACTTTCACGAGTTCGAATTTTCCGGGCCGGCGAGGGATTTACTCGACAGCGCCAGTCTCACGAGCGGCGAGGGGGGGCTGACGGAATTTCCGGCGGAGCCTTCCACCGTGGGTTTCGATTACACGATTGTGCCGGGCCACCTGGGGCAGGCATGGCTGGGGGCCACGCCGACGGAGTTTTCCACGCTGACGGCGGCAACGCTGACGCTCGATAACAACGTGGAGTTGCGGGTGAAGGAATTCGGGAGCGACTTCGCCAAGTGCATCGCGGCGGGGCAGAGGTCGGTGAAGCTCAATTTCGAAATCTTCGAACAGGATGACGAGCAGACGAAGGGCCTGTATCAGGCGGCACGGCCGAGGTCGCCGATCGGGGTGATGCTCCAGGTGGGAGAGCAAGCGAACCACTTGGTCGGGGCGTACATGCCGGCGATGGTGCCGGAAGTGCCGGAATTCGACGATTCAGAGACC
>JBGPHB010000701.1:0-3690 GCA_041484155.1 Bryobacteraceae bacterium | reverse complement strand
AGAGTGAACCGCCGCGCATGCCCCGCCCGTCAGAAGCTTTAAGGAATCGTCCTCTTTTGTCCTCTCAGCCCGCTCCCTTACGGTCGCGGTTCGGTAAGCGGCTGATTGCGCAGGGTGCCGATACCGAACCGCGACAGTAATGGAGCGGGCTGAACGAGCGGGGTTACGTTGGATTAGACGCCAGGCACCCCGCTGAAGCCAGAAAATCCGCCAGAATGGCGTTGAACTCGGCGGGTTTCTCGATCATGGGCGCGTGCCCGCAGCGAGGAAGCTTGCGCAACGACCCTTTGGCCACCAGATGCAGACTGTGTTCCCAGTCTTCCACCGGAGCGATCTGGTCGTTCTCGCCCCAAATCATAAGGACCTCACATTGGACGTGCGCTAGACAACGCCTTAGGTCATACTCGCGGATGGCAATCAGGTAGCGGACAATATTCATGGCGCTACGGCGATCGGTTACTTTTGCGAAGCTCTTCTCGATCAGCTCGTCGGGAATTCGCGAACGATCGAAGAACATCTTGTCGGCGATTTCCCCGGCATCCGGCCGGGAAAGCTCCCCGGTGGAACGCGCGCCAGCTATGTCTCCCAGGCCCGGGCATCCGCTGATCACCAGCGCCTCGACTCGATCGGGGTGATGATAGGCCGCATCCAGGGCCACCAGGCCGCCCAAGGAATTGCCACAGAGAATGGCCCGGCCGATTTCGCACTCATCGAGCACGCCAGTCAGGACGGAACGCAGCGTTTCGATGGAGGTGGATTTGGTGTCGAGCGCGGCGAAAGGCTCGACCATCTTTGCCACGCTGAATCCATGAGCGATAAGGAAGTCCCAGGTCGGTTTCCAGATCCAATCGCCGGCAAACAGCCCGGGAAGCAGCAGAATCGGCTGGGCCGGACGCCAACCCTTAACGTAGTCCACGGTTAGTGGATCGCGCCTTTCTGCCACTCGGCGAATCGATCCACAGCAAACTGCACGGGTGCGCCGGGAACGGACGTGAGCTTCGTTAGATTCACGGTGTCGGGGGCGCCGTTCTCGCTCAGATGCAATTGGTACCACCCGCGGCTGTGGAGAAAAACGGTGCGATCCATCCCGCTCTTTCTGGGTGGCGCCGGGAAGGTGAGCTCCGCGCGATCGGTCGTGCTGGGCATCGGATAGTATTGGTCGTCGGTCGCCGCCAGGGCAGGCAAGATATTCTTGCCGTCCCAGGTGATGCCGGATTTCGCGGCCACTCGGCTGAGGCTGACGGCCTGACCCGCCCCGTACGCGACGACGAAGGAATTGAAGGCCCAGAAGCCGACAGGCGGGCGCAGCCGGATACGCAACTGGTTCCCGCGCACCCGGCTCACGTCCAGCGGAATCACCCTGTCTTCGGCCAGCAGCGGGCCGCCATTAGGCACTGCGCCGCGCACCTCCCAGCCCGTCGGCTCCTCGACTTCAATCCGCAACCGGTAAGTTTCCTCGCGAGCTCCCCACGCCTCTAAGGCTGCGACCTGGGTGGGATCCTTGTCGAGCGACACCAGCCAGCTTGCGGCTTCGCGTCCGCGCAGCTCCACCATCCTTTTGATCATGTAAGATCCCCATAACCCAGTCGCGGCGTTGGCAATGAAATTCGCCTGGGTCGCCCCTACTGGCTTGGGAAATGTCAGGATGACCTCTTGCCGAAGGTTGCCGTCTGGTTCGGGAATCGCATCCGGCTCCCAGATTTTGCGGTCGGTGGACCGGAGCCAGGGCAATAGATCGTTGCCATGGCGGTCGCTCGCCGCGGTCAGCGTCTGGATGCCCGTGAGCCCGTGCAGACTTCCTCTCTCGTCCGACACGACGCGCACACCCGGCGCGTGGTCGACAACCCACAACTCCATCAAATTCGTGAACTGGGTCTCATCGACCTCGTTCGTCAGGAGCAGGCGGTACTGGCCGTTCTGCTCGCGGAGGTGCTCCAACTCCGAATAGTCATCGCGCTCCAGGCCGCGCGTGATCGCGCCTCCATAAGGTTCGGCGTCGAAGACGTACTTCGTTCCATCCCACGAATAGACGAAAGGACAAGACTGTTTGGTCGCCCACGCAATTGCTGCTATCGCTACTAGGGTGCCCAGTGCCGCTGCTGCAATCCCTACGGTGAGTCCAATCGTGCGCGGGGCGGATATGCCCTGCCGTTCGACCCAAAGACGCTGAACATCTTGGATCGCAATACTGTACGCGACGTTCCTGACCTTGGCTTCTATGGCGTCACGATTGACCAATCCGCCGGGCGGATCGAAGCCAACTTCGTCGCCGCTTTTGGTCGTGACTCCAACAATGTGCTCCTGTTGTGGCTGTGCAACCTTGCTCACATCGAGCTTTTGAACTTTCTTAACCATGCAGCCGCTATTGAGGCATAGCAGAACGGCGGATAGGACGAACGCCAGCGCCCGCTGGCGAGTGGGGTCGTGATTCATGGGATCCTTTCGCGGACTGGATCGGGAAGCTCAATTATACATACGCTCACCTGGCAATCCCGGCGTCCGGCGGAAACAAACCGCCGCGTTGGAGAATGGTTCGCCCCTCGGAGCTGGTGAGGAATTTCAAGAACCGCCGCGCAGCCATTGGCTGGTCGCTGGACTTCACCACGCCGCCCGCCTGGCGGATCGGCGCGTGCCACTCGGCGGGCAAGAGAGCGCCACGCCCCAGCAGCAGTGTCCAGGAAGTGATGACCGCGTCCGCATTGCCGCTCTCGGCGAACTGCAGGGCCTGGCGCACGTTCTCGCCGTAAACCACCTTCTGTTCGACGTCTTTCCACAAACCTCGGTTCTCGAGCGCCGTGCGCGCCGCCACTCCGTAGGGTGCATGCTCCGGATTCGGAATTGCGAGGTGCTTCGCCCCGGGCTTCTTCAAGCCCTCGAGAGAGCGGACCGAGCCATTAGAAGACCAGAGCGCAATCCGCCCAAAGGCGTATAGGATCACCGTTGCCGCATCTAGCTGGCCCCTTTCCGCGAGCTCCGTCACGTACCGATCGTCAGCCGAGAGGAAGACATCAAAGGGAGCGCCGTTCTCAATCTGCCGGGCCAGCGATCCACTTGACGCGAGCGTGAAGCGGACCCTTTCGCCCGTGGCGCGCTGGTAGGCTTGCTCCAGCGATGGCGCGAGAGGCGCCAGATCCGAAGCCGCCGCGACGAGAAGATCCGCGGCTTGGGCGGAACCGAGAACGAAAAGCGCCGCGAGGATCGGTTTCATCTAATCTCATCGTAGACCTTCCAGGTGCGCTCTACGGCGGATTCCCACGTAAATTGACGCGCACGCTGCAGGCCCCGGCGCTCAAGGTCGTTCCGCAGAGCATCGTCACTGGCCAGGCGCATGAGCGCCGCGCCCAACGCGTCGGTGTCTTTCGGATCCACCAGCAGGGCGGCATCGCCGGCGACCTCCGGCAGCGCCGAACAGGTTGAAGCGACTACGGCGACACCGTGCGCCATCGCTTCGAGAACCGGCATTCCGAACCCTTCATCCAGGGACGGGAACGCGAAGATGCGGGCGCGTTGATATAGATTCTCCAGGCGAGCGGCGGAAACGTGACCCAGTAATTCGATGTCGGCGCGACGAGGACTCTGGTCCACCGAGCGGAGTTCTTCGGCCGCTCCGTAGCCATCCGGCGCGCCGGCCAGCGCGAGTCGCCAGGGGTTGGGCAAGCGCTCGAAAGCTTTCACCAAGCGCGCGACATT
>JBGPHB010000700.1:0-3694 GCA_041484155.1 Bryobacteraceae bacterium | reverse complement strand
CTCCGTCGTATAACTGAAGCCGCGCTCGTAACTCAACTCGTAAATCTTGCCGATGTCGTGCAGCACCACCCCCGTCAGAAGCAGGTCGAGGTCGATCGTCCGGTAATGCGTGGCCGCCAGCGCCGCCAGCCCGCAGAGCGAGAGCACGTGCTCGATCAAGCCTCCCAGGTCGGCGTGGTGTATCTGTTTGGCGGCCGGCGCGATCTTGTAGCGGCTGGCGATCTCCGGATCGCCCAGCAGGGCTTCGAGCAGCCCGCGCAGGTGCGCGTTCCGCATGCCCGCCACGATCCCGCGCAACTGCGCCATCATCTCGTCGGAACTCCGCTCCGACGCCGGAAAGTAGTCGGCAAACTCGACCTCATGATCGCCCGCCCGCCGCATCTTGTGGATCGTCAGTTGCGGCCGGTTGTGAAAGATCTGGATCATCCCTTTCACTTTCACGAAATCGTCGCGATCGAACGTGTCCATCACTTCCGCGACGTTATCCCACATCTTGGCGTCCAGCTCGCCGGTGCGATCGCCTAGAGAAAGGGAGAGATACGGATCACCCGTCTTCTTCTGCCGGATCTCCTTGTTCTGAACTAGAAAAAAAGTGGAAATGCTTTGGTTCGCTTCGAGCTCTTTGACGTAGGGTGTTTTCATTCGGGCTCAGGGCCGGGTGGGGATTGGCCCCCCAGTGGGCAGCGGCGCTGGCTGCGGTGGGGTGGCCGTGTCCGTCTTCGCCGGATCGCCGTCCTGGGCTGTTTTGATGGGCGCCGATTTGCGCGGAATGATCCCCAGCAGCCGTTTCCGCTTGCGCGCCGCGACTTCTTCCTTGGTGGTGGTCTCCGGTTTCAACTGCGCCGGATCCTTCCACGCGGTGTCTTTTCCAGGCGCCGCGCCACTGTCGACGTATCCCGCCCGGATCTCCAGAAACGCCGCCTCTCGGAGCTTGGTCAGGAAGTCACGGACTTTCGGCTGCATGCGGGGAATGTAGAGCTTTTCGGTAATCTCGTTTTCCACTTCTTCAAAAGGCGCTTGCCCTTGTTCGTGCCGCTCTTCCAGTTTGAAGATCACGAAACCGTTGTCGGTCTTGATCACATCGGTGATGAAGCCCTTCTTCTCCTTGAACAGGAATTGCAGGCTCGGGTTGAGGTCGCCCTTCTTGAACCAGCCTATCTCTCCGAAGTTCTTGGCGGATTCGGCGTCGGAGGTGTCGCGCGCCAGCTCGGGAAATTTCTCACCCTTCTTCGCGCGGGCCAGTATGTCCTTGGCGCGTTTCTCGGCCGCCGCCACCTGCTCCGGAGTCTTTCCCACCGAGGAGATCAGAATCTCGCGAAGGAAGACCTGCTCCTGACGGACAAATTCGGTCTTGTGCTCCTCGTAGTATTTGGTCAACTCGGGCTTCGGGATGGTGATTCTGCCGCCGACCTCCTGCCGGATCACCCTTTGGGTAAGCGCCCGGTTCTTCATCTGCTGCTTCATGTCTTCGAACGGCATGCCGGCCTGCTCCTGCACCCATTGATGGAATTTGTCCGGATCGGTGATCTTGTTCTGGAGCTGAATGTCCGCCAATTCCCTGGTAATCTCCGCGTCGACGTTGATGCTCAGTTCTTTGGCTTTTTGAACCAGCAAGAGCTGATCGATCTGATCTTTCAGGGCGTCCGCTTCGCGTTCCTTCAGCAGTTCCTGCATCTTGTCTTCAGGCACTTTCTGCTGCTTCAGCTCGACTTCCAAACCCTGCCGGCTACGTTCAAGCTCGCCGCGGGTAATGATATCGCCGTTGACCTTGGCCACGATCTGTTCGATAACCTTCACCTCGGCTGCGGCAACGGCGCAGAAAACGGACAGAAATACTAGAGCTCTGGAAACCATATACCTCCTATTATCCAACAATCCTCGACCCTGGAGCAATCTGTCTTCCAGAATGCGCTGTTCAAGTGGTGTCTTTAGAATCAAGCGCTTATGGATTCACTGCGTAGCCTGAAAGCAGCAGGTGATTGCAAACGGCAACACCGGTTTCATTGCCCTCCGGACGGGTTTACACAACTTTACAAACCGGTTTTTCCAAGCAAACGTATGTATGAATGGAAGGCGTTGAGACAAACGCCGAGGAGGAAAGATGAAACGCAACTTTTTGAAGATGTTCGGTCTGACCGCCACTCTGGCCCTGGCTGGAATGGCCGGCGCCACCACAGGTCCCACCGGTCCGTTGACGGATGCGGAAATCGCAAGCAAAGCGGCCCATGAGATTCGAATGTATTCCCGCTACACAATCTGGGACAATCTGAACGTTCGCGTCACCGACGGCAACCTAGAGTTGACCGGCCAGGTCAGCCAGCCGTTTAAGAAGCAGGATCTGCAGCGAATCGTGCAAAGGGTTCCGGGTGTGACCAGTGTGACGAATCAGGTGGAGGTGCTGCCGCTGTCATTTAACGACGACAACCTGCGGCTGCGCATCGCCCGGGCGATCTATCGCGATTCGGTGCTCTCACGCTACGCGATTCAGGCTGTCCCGCCTATTCACATCATCGTAAAGAACGGGCAGGTCACGCTGGAAGGCGTCGTGAACAACGAGCTGGAGAGGAACGTGGCCGCCATGCGGGCGGGGACGGCGGGCCTGAGCTTTGGACCGGTGCAGAACAATCTGCGCGTCGAGAACGCGAAGCCGAAGAAATCGTAAGTGTAGTGTTGATAACCCAATGGTTAGCGCGGGGACGGGTTCTTGAAACCGTCCCCGCGCTTGACGCTTGGGGTTATAGGTGGTGGTTCGTCCCCGCCTTGCGGTTGTATCGGGTCACTTCCCGCTCGATCCCGCCGACTTTCATCCAAGGCAAGCCGCGTGAGTCGCCGCCGTCGATTCTCTCGAAGAAGATGTGGCCCCGTGCCCAGGAATACCTCCACGGCCATTTGAAGAACCACTTGGTTCCGGTTTCGAACAAGGGATATCGTTCCTTTTGCCCATCAAGGCACAGCGGGCAAGCGAGCTTGTCGTCGATATCCAGGGCGAACGCGTCGCCAGTCGAAAACGCGACAAATACCAGGCAGCCCATGATGACGATCGTATTCTCAGCCGCCAGAGCTTTCGACACGATGTAGTCGCACTCCTTCGGCAGGTCGAGGCTGGTTTCGTGAGTTTCCTTCATTCAAATAGGATAAACATAACCCCAAGCGTCAGCGCGGGGAAGGGGTTGCGAAAGCCGTCCCCGCGCTGGGGCTTGGGGTTATGTGAGCTTCAAAACGAGAGGCGCATGCCGAATTGAACGTTGCGCGCCGTGCTGCTCGTGGCAGTGATGCGGCCCACTTGAGCCGGCACGCTGATGTTGCTCGCCGGATTGCGGAAAGACGGATGGTTCAGAATGTTGAAGAACTCCGTCCGGAACTCGAGATTCAGCCTCTCGGTGATTGCGGTGTGCTTGTAGATGGCCGCGTCCCAATTCGCGAATCCGGGTCCGAATAGCAGATTCCGGGCGGAGTTGCCGTAGGCGAACGGCGCCGGGACCCTGAACGCCGCTGCGTTGAACCACCGCTCGAGGACCGGATTCGCGAGCGCCGGATCGCCCGCGACATCGGCGCGGCTGCTGGGCCATCCGAGCGTCGTACTGGTGAAGGTCACCGAATACGGCTGTCCAGTCCCAAGCGTGGCGATGCCGCCCGTCTGCCAGCCCCCGATCAACTTGTTCGCCAAGGCCGGCAGCGAAGAAAGAAAGCGGCG
>JBGPHB010000699.1:0-3695 GCA_041484155.1 Bryobacteraceae bacterium | reverse complement strand
TTCTACATTTTCTGAAGCAGAACCCCGCCCTGACGGGCAGGGCTTCTCGTGCGTTTGCAAGCCCCGCCCGTTAGGGCGGGGTCGCGTCCGTGACGGGAGACTAGTACGATTTCGCGATCACGACGCGGCGATCCACCGGCTCCCCGGTAATGATGCATTTGCCGGGGCCATCGTACTCATCCACCAGAGGAATGCAGCGCACCGTCGCCTTGAACGCCTTCATGCGGGCATCGCAGACAGGGTCGTCCTTTACGTGCGCCATGACGAACTGACCGCCACCTTTTTCCGCGGTGACTTGCCTGAGGATGTCCTCCACGTCACCGATAGAGTCCGCCAACACGGTATTCGTCTTGAGGCGCTCCTTCGCGGTGGTGTAGAGGTCTTGTTGCATTTGAGACAGCACCTCCGGGAGCTTCGCGGCCAGCGCATCTTGCCCACACACTTCCTTGAGTCCCGTGTGCCGGCGTTTGAGCACGATAGTGCCCGACGCCAGGTCCCGGGGTCCTAACTCGAGGACTACCGGCACTCCGCGCCGCTCCCAGTGAAAGAATTTTGCGCCAGGCGTCGGCCCTTCCCGGTCGTCGACCTTGGCGCCCACTTCCTTGGCGATCCGATGTGCCGCCTCCAGCACGGGCCCCTTCTCTTCATCCTTGCGATAGATCGGGACCAGAACCGCTTTCTTCGGCGCTAGCTTCGGTGGCAGCACCAAACCCTTGTCGTCGGAGTGGCTCATGATCAGGCCCCCGATCAAGCGCGTGCTCACGCCCCAACTCGTCTGCCAGACGTAGTCAAGCTGTCCTGCACTGCTCTGGAACTGCACGTTGAACGCTTTCCCGAAGTTCTGGCCCAGGTCGTGGCTGGTTCCCGATTGCAGCGCCAGGCCGTTCTGCATCATCGCCTCGATGGCGTAGGTGCGCAGCGCGCCGGCGAACTTCTCCGACTTCGTTTTCATCCCCTTGATCACCGGCATCGCCATTACGTTCTCGGCCACGTCCGCGTAGACATCGAGCATGCGCAGCACTTCTTCCAGGGCCTCCTCGTGCGTCGAGTGCGCGGTGTGACCCTCTTGCCAGAGGAACTCGGTGGTCCGCAGGAACATGCGCGTGCGCAGCTCCCAGCGCACGATATTCGCCCATTGGTTGAGGAGCATCGGAAGGTCGCGGTAGCTCTGGATCCACTTGGAGAAGAAGTGGCCAATGATGGTTTCCGAAGTCGGGCGAATGACGTAGGGCTCTTCGAGTTGCTTGCCACCTGCGACGGTGACGACCGCCAATTCGGGCGCGAAACCCTCCACGTGTTCCGCTTCCTTCTGCATGAAGCTCTGGGGGATCAGCAGCGGGAAATAGACGTTCTGATGATCGGTGGCCTTGAAGCGATCGTCGAGTTCGCGCTGCAGCAGTTCCCAGACGGCGTAGCCGTTGGCTTTGATGACCATGCAGCCTTTGACGATTTCGGCGGGTTCCGCCATGTCGCCTTGCAGGACCACGTCTTGGTACCAGGCAGCGAAATCCTTGCCGCGGGCGGTAATAGGAGATTCAGCCATAGATGGGTGCTTCGTTCTAGAGTACGACAGCGGAGTTCAGCCCGCTCCCTCACGGTCGCGGTTCGGTAAGGGGGCTTATTGCTTTGAGAGGGGCGCCGAACCGCGACCGTGAGGGAGCGGGCCGAACGAATTACCGAAGCAAATCCTCGAGTTGGATCCTGGCTTCGGTCTTGCTGTCCCGATACTTCACGATCACAGGAGTGTAAAGCGAAAGGCCCCAGTCCTTGCCGTGACCTCGTGCGATCGCGCGGGAACCGGCGACTACAACCGCATCCTCGGGGATGACCAGGGGCTCGGTATCGGTAGCGGAATAGACCTCGCCACGCACGACATCGTAAACCGGCGTCGATCGCGTCAGAATCGTGCCGCTTCCCAGCACTGCGCGCCGCCTCACCACCGTGCCTTCGTAGACGCCGCAGTTGCCGCCCACCAGGACATCGTCTTCGATGATCACGGGAAGCGCTCCCACGGGCTCCAGCACGCCCCCGATCTGCGCGGCCGCCGAGATGTGGCAGTTCTTCCCCACCTGCGCGCAACTGCCGACCAGCGCGTGCGAATCCACCATCGTACCGTCTCCGACCCACGCGCCCACGTTGATGTACATCGGCGGCATGCAGGTAACGCTCTTGCCGATGTAGCATCCATCGCGAATGCTGGATCCGCCGGGAACGATCCGCACGCCGCTCGCCGGCGTGAGTCTCTTCACCGGCCAGGTGGATTTATCGAACATTGGTTGCCGCACCGGGTCCACGGACATGTCGACCACCGCGCCCATCCGGAATCCGAGCAGAACGCCCTTTTTCACCCACGGGTTCACGCGCCAGCCGCTGCGCGCTGAGGGGTCGGGCTCGGCCGCGCGCACTTCCCCCGCGTTCAGTGCCTGCTTGAAGCGTCGAAACAGCGCGAAGTGGTCTTCGGTATAGGTGGAGGGGTTTTCGTCGAACAGTCTCTCGATCTCAATCTGCATGCGTGCTCCGCGCGCTTCTCAACAAGCCGAGCGACTTCAGAACCGTCTCGATCCTGGCCTGATTCTGCGCCGAGGGCGGAGTCATCGGCAAACGCCAGACGGGCTCGAGCAGCCCCATCAGGGCCATCGCCGCCTTGACGGGAATCGGATTGGATTCGACGAAGTTCACTTCCATCAGCGGCATCCACATGCGTTGCACGGCGCGCGCCCCCGCGAAGTCGCCGGCCAGACAGAGTTGCGTGAGCTTGGTCATCTCCGCGGGAATCTCGTTGGAAACGACCGAGACGACTCCCCGGCCGCCGAGCGCCATCAGCGGGATAGTGATCGCGTCGTCGCCGCACAGTATCTTGAACCCCTCCGGCATGGAGTGCGCCACTGAAGCCATCTGGCCGATGTTGCCCGAGGCCTCCTTCACGCCGACGATGTTGTCGATTTCGGACAAGCGCTTCAGCGTTGGCGTTTCGATGTTCACTCCGGTGCGGCCCTGGATGTTGTAGACAACCATCGGCAACGGCACCGCCGAGGCGATCGCTTTGAAGTGTTGGTACAGGCCCTCTTGCGTGGGCTTGTTGTAATAGGGGCTAACGGAAAGAAGGCCGTCCACGCCCATGTGGCGAAGTTCTTTTGCCAACTCGATCACTTCGGCGGTGTTATAGCCGCCCGCGCCGCCGAGGACCGGGACCTTGCCTTTAGCTTCTTCGAGCGTGATCTCCACGACTCTCAGGTGCTCGGCGTGCGTGAGCGTCGGGCTTTCGCCGGTGGTGCCGCAGGGCACGAGAAAATTGATCCCCGCATCAATCTGCCGCCGGGCTAGGCGCCGCACGGCCTCTTCATCGAGCGAAAGGTTCTGACGAAACGGAGTGACCAGCGCCGTGCCGCATCCCGTAAACATTTGCGTCCTCCCTTGCCAATTCTACCGAATCCCGGTCTATTGCAGCTCGCCAACGATGTCGCGAAAGTCGAAAAAGCCCTTCTTGTCGGCAACCCATCGCGCCGCGCGCAGAGCCCCGCGCGCAAAGCCTTCGCGGCTCCGCGCCTCATGGCGGATCGTAATTGTGTCCGCGGCGGAATCAAAACCGATCTCGTGCGTTCCCGGGACCGTCCCGGCGCGGCTGCTGCTTGTGTCGATGCGCTTGTCGTAGCCGCTCTGCTTCATTTTATCAACGAGAGCGAGCAGCGTCCCTG
>JBGPHB010000698.1:0-3704 GCA_041484155.1 Bryobacteraceae bacterium | reverse complement strand
ATCGACGTCAAGGGCGCAACCGTCATCCCGGGCCTCATCGACAACCACTTTCACCTCACTCGCGCCGTCGAGCGCTGGCACCAGCAGGCCCGCTTCGAAGGCGTTAACTCGCGCCGCGAAGCGCTGCGGATTCTCGCGGCCAAGGCCGCGAGCCTGAAGCCAGGTGAGTGGATCATGGTGCAGGGTGGCTGGACACCGCGACAGTTCGCCGATTCGCCGGGAGGCTTCACGATCGAGGAGCTTGACGGCGTTGCGCCGAAGAATCCGCTGTTCGTGCAGGAGAGTTATAGCCTCGTGTACGCCAACAGTCTGGCGCTCCAAGCCGTTGGGTTAAACCCGGCGGATGGGGCGCGCCGCAATGCCGCGGGGCTGGTGTCGTTCCAGCCGCCGATGGCGCTGTACGATGCAATGCCCGCAGCCTCACCCGCACAGCTCGACCAGAACCTCACCGACTTCATGCACGAGATGAACGCGGTTGGACTCACGGGCATCTATAGCTTGGGCCGCGCGCCGTTCCTGGCCGCGCGAGCCGCCCGTGCTACTAAAGACGGCCCGCTGCCACTTCGACTCTGGGAGACCCTGCCGGTCAACGCAGCGGACGCCGCCTCGGCCACCAAGGCCGCGGCACTCATCGAGAGCAGCCGCCCGAACCAGTTCGACGGCCAGTTCGGTATTTTTGGTCTGGCTGAGACTCTCTATCGGCCGTTCTTCGACCTGGCGCCGCGCAAGGAACCCTGGCCCGCCGAGATCATGAACGAGTACGGCAAGCTCGCGACTGCAGCAGCGCATGCCGGCTTTCACGTCCACGAGCACGTGATCAACAACTCGGCTGTTACCGATTTGCTCGACACCTTGGAGAAAGTAAACAAAGTCCAGCCTATCGATAAGCTGCGCTGGACCATGGGCCACGTCTACGACATCTCGCCCGCCAACATCGCGCGCGCGAAAGCGCTGGGCATGACGCTTGGCGTCCACGGCGCCGCGATGCAGGCCGGCGCTCACATGCCGCTCAGAAAGATCGCCGCGAGTGGCATCGTGTTCGGCCTCGGCACGGATGCGACGATCGTTTCGCACTACAGTCCGTTCGTGACGCTGGGTTGGGTGGTCAGCGGTCTCGACGTTGGCGGCAACCGCGTGCTCGATGAGACGCTGACGCGCGAGGAAGCGCTGATTGCGCACACGCGCTCGAATGCGTATTTGTTTTTTCAGGAGAACGCACTCGGGTCACTCGAAGTCGGCAAACAGGCCGACCTGGTCGTGCTCGACCGCGATTACATGACTGTGCCTGCTGCCGACATCACGCGCATTAAGCCGACCCTGACGATGGTGGGCGGGCGAGTGGTGTTCAGCGCCGCGGTAAAATAGATGCGAGCTGTACATGAAAAGGCCCGTCCCGGTGGAATCTGCCACTGCATTCATCGACGAGAAGATCAAAGAACTGGGTGACTGGCGCGGGAAGACGCTGGCGAAAGTGCGCGAAATCGTACACGAGGCAGACCCCGAGATCGTCGAAGAGTGGAAGTGGATGGGGACTCCCGTCTGGTCCCACGGCGGAATCGTCTGCACGGGAGAGACGTACAAGAAGGTCGTCAAGATGACATTTGCCAAGGGCGCTGCGCTGAAGGACCCTTCCGGTCTATTCAACTCCAGCCTCGACGGGAATGTCAGGCGCGCCATCGACCTCCACGAAGGCGACAAGGTCGATGAGGCGGCGTTGAAGGATCTCATCCGCGCTGCCGTGGTGCTCAATCTCGAGGGCAAGAGCAAGCCGAAGCCCCGGCGAGCGAGCCGCAGCGCGCAGACTAGCTAGCTTCATAGCAGGTCCCGGCGTTATCTCCCCCTATAGGGTAATGCGGGACAGACGGAGACTATCGGATTCCGAGACCATCGGATTCCGGCGGATTCCGGGGACAACGACCACTCAGTCGGAGGAAGTGGTCGCTGTCCCTGATTTCTGCATCTTGATTTCTGTATCGCCAACAACCAAGGCTGAACGGGCGAAGAATGAATTCCGTACATTCGCCCCGTTGCACACGCACACGACAGCGAACCGCGCTGCGAGTCAGCGCGGATCTATAATCGACCCATGCCAGAGCCGTTTCAGGTATTCATCAGCCATTTCGCGGGCGAGCGTAAAATTGCGGAAGAGATCCAGAACTTTCTCAGTGACTCCTTTCCTGCGCTGAAGGTCTTCCGGTCATCCGACACCCACAGCATTCCAACCGCAGCCGGACAATACTCGGCCATCCTTAGCGCACTAGAGGCATCCGCCATGATGATCGTCCTCCTTTCGTCGGAATCTTCCCGCAGACCATGGATGCCATTTGAAACCGGATTCGCGATGGGACGGAACATAACCGTCTTCACGCTTATGGTGCGGGGCGCAACGCCTACAGATCTTCCATCGCCGTTCACAGCAATGCAACTGCGCTCCATAAATGAAACAGAGGTTGAGAAGATACTTTCTGCTGTCGAAACCTTCACAAGGCTGCCCCGCGAGTCAGCCTCCATCAAGGCTCTCTTGCGAGGAATTAGGGAAGCCGAAAGTTTGCTCCCTAATGTTGCCCTCACGTTGCAGCCATACATGTTCACTCAGGTCAAAGGGTGCTTGTGTTTTCGGCTCACTTATGAAGGTACGGAACAGGTCAACCTAAGAACCGTCACCGCCGGCATACCCATCGCCACAAAAGACCCCAACTGGTCGCCACATGAAGTTCACGGTCATCTGGACACTGAGCGACGAAAGATTGATGATGTCGAATACCTGTTTCTGCGATATTGGGCGGGCAGTCCTCCACCAAGTATGTTCCCTGTTGGAGGTCACCTCAAAGTCATCACGCCTGAACTATACCCGCCTAAAGATTCGAAAGACCTCTATGAACTGCGCTTTGCCCTTAACCCGAACATTGATGTATTTCAGGACCATTTCCTCATCCGCTGCTGGGCCGAAACAGCCAAGAACAGGACAGCTGAACAACTCATACCGATGAGCCGAATAGAGCGTTGACGGCTATTTCGGCGGCTGATCCGGCAGCCGAAGCGTTTTCTTAACGATCTCCATCTCATGTTCCTTGCCATCCTCGTCGAGGACGAAAAGCTTGCGTTTCTCGACGACGTATTTTAGAGGTCCGTTCACCGTGACGTTCGCGGCCTTCGACCAGCGCCAGCGCAAGCGCTCTTGCGCAAGGTAGACGTATTGGTCGCCTTCGATGACAAAAGTCTCGAACTCGCGGTACACAGCGGTCTCGCCACCACTCGAATGACCACTGTAGGTTCCGTTGGAATCGACGATACCGTTGGTGCTCGAATTACCGACGGTTCCAGCGAAGTAGCGCTGCCTATTGGTATCGAGAACCTTGCGAGTTTGCCAAGCGCGGGGTTTCGCGGCACCCAAAACGAGCACGGCACTACCCAGAAACACCAGCGTCAGATTGCGGAAATGCATGGCCCAATTCTACTTCACTTTTCTCAAGTGTGTCTTCACGGTCTTCACGAGGCTTTATCTGTCAGCATTGTTCGCACACGCTCACGCCGAAGCAGTGTCCAGCAAACGGAAATCCGGTGCGGGAGGGAACTCGGGGGCAGGAACTCGGGGGGAACTCGGCGGGGGGAACTCGGGGGAACTCGGGACAGTGCACTCAAGCACAATTCTCTCGTGAGAAGGCTAGATCGGCTAAACGTATTTGAGTGTACTGTCCCGAGTT
>JBGPHB010000697.1:0-3713 GCA_041484155.1 Bryobacteraceae bacterium | reverse complement strand
GATTCGACGCGAAGATGACTGGTCCGCTCAGAGTCGATAGGTGCTCCCGGCCCCGCACGCGAGCCCGTGCGAACACGCGTGTAAGAGGCAGCCACAGGATGGACAGCGCAGCATTCCGGACGATGCGCGCCGGCCAGGACCTGCTCCAACGGGGAAACTCCGCCGGGGCTGGCGCGAGTGTGATCCGTGCCAATTCACCCAATGTGCGGGAGCCGGCCAGCGAGGACTCGTCAATGCTGGTACCGACGTGTTGCTCGAGATCAATCATGAGTTCCACTCGATCCAGCGAGGTCAGCCCTAACTCGTCCAGAGTCGTGCTCTCGGTAATTGCGCGGCCAGGTGCGTACCGCCTCACGACATCTAATAAATGGTTCCCGGACGGCGGGGGCGGCGCCGAAGCGCCGGAGTCTACCCAACGTTGAATCTCGGCCCGTTTGATCTTTTCGGTACCCGGTGTCCTTGGCAAGCGGTTACCCGACCAGATCGAGAGCCCGCGAATCTTCTGGTGGTCCTCCAACTGTTGGTTCGCGACGCGGATGACCTCTTCAGGTGATGTTTCTCTTTCAAGAACAATTACAGCGTGCGGGTGCTCTCGGCCGACCACCGCCGATTCGTGCACGCCAGGGACGGCATTCAAAACTCGCTCGACGTCTTCAGGAAATACTTTGAGTCCCTCTGGCGTGACAATGACCTCTTTCTTTCGGCCCCGGATCACCAGATGGCCCGTGTCGTCGATGGTTCCAATGTCGCCGGTATGCAACCAGCCGTCGCTAAACGCGGAGCTGGCCTCCGGGGTCGCGCCATAGTACCCAGGAGTGACGCTATCGCCTCGAACCAAAATTTCGCCGTCCGCCGCGATCTTGATTTCGGTGCCTTCGACAGGCCGCCCGACCGTTCCTTTTCTGACAGCGAAGGGATTGTTGAAGGCGACAATGGGCGCCGTTTCAGTGAGTCCGTACCCTTGAACCACCAGGAAGCCAAGACTGGCCCAGAACTCCTCGAGGTCTGCTTGGAGCGGGGCGGCGCCGGCCACGAACGCCCAAAACTTCCAGCCGAAGTGCCGGTGAATGCTCCGGGAATGCCACCAACGCAATATCCAATGGGTACCCGGAGGCGGAGGTTCCACAGCCTCTGGAAACTGCCGGAGGACGTACTCGCGGAGAACCTCCAGGAGCTTGGGCACAACCACCGCGACCGATACGTGGCGGGTTCGAATCTGCCGCGCGATTTCTAGAGGGCTGTACCCGCGCATGAACACAGCGACCCCCGGAATCAACGGTAAAAGGAACATGGTCAACGCTTGACCGAACATGTGACTGAGTGGAACCAGGCTGAGGAACCGCAAGGGAAATACCGGGCGGAACCATTTCACGTACTTGGCGATGATCTTTTCGGGAGAAGTCAGGTTCGACAGGATGTTGCGATGGCTGATCAGGACGCCCTTGGGTTCTCCCGTGGCGCCCGAGGTAAAGACGACCTCGGCGATATCGTTCGGTTGGAGCGTCACAGCCGGCCGCGCCGGGCCAGTGCTCGTCCAGTCCAAATCTGAAAGCCGCCATACGGCTGGCTGCGCTTCCCACGCTTGAAGACGGACTTCGTCTCCAATCAGGATGGCGCGGGCGCTTACCTTTTCCTGCACGCGCCGCAGGAAGTCGCCGGAGGCGCGATAATCGATGGGAACAACGATGACTCCGGCGATTAGACATCCCCAAAAGGCTGCTACCCACTCTGGCCTGTTCTCCGACCAAAGGATGATCTTCTCGTCCTTACCGACGCCTTCGGCGTAAAGCTTGGCCGAAAAGTTATGTGCAGCGGCGCCCACCTGCGCGTAGGTATAGGACCAACTCCGGTATCCGTTGTCGTACTGAAGGTACAGATCGGGAGACTCTGCGAACTGCGCGAAATAGTCCGCCAGCGTGGCGCGCTGCCCGGAAGCGCGGGTTGGACCTTCGAATAGCATGACTCGCGATAATCCTTGCAAAGTAAGCGCCAGGGCATCATGGCCACGAGCGGATTATGACCCGAGACTTATCATGCGAGATGAGTCGTGAACCAATCCGCAGCCATGCTTGCTACCTGTGCGAGTGCGCCCCGTTCCTCGAACAGATGGGTTGCGCCCGGCACAATCTTTAGCTCGGTCTTGCATTTCATGAGGGCCATCGCATCACGATTCATTTGAATAACGGCCGTGTCCTTGCCTCCCACGATGAGGAGAGTTGGAGCGCGAACCAGGGACGCTGCCTGGCCCGCCAAATCCGGCCGGCCTCCGCGCGACACTACGGCCTTCACAGTGCCTGGTCGCTGGGCAGCCGTCATGAGCGCTGCCGCCGCGCCTGTACTTGCGCCGAACAGCCCGATCCCGTGCCCGCGGCCCCGGGCTGGACTCGTTAGCCAATCCGTGATCGCGACCAACCGCCGAGTGAGGAGATCAATATCGAAACGGAGGTGCCCCGTGACTTCGTCCTCTCGTTCCTCCTCGGCTGTCAGTAGGTCGACCAACAACGTCCCGAGCGACTGTTCGTTGAGAACTTCCGCCACGTACCGGTTTCGTGGGCTGTGGCGGCTGCTGCCACTGCCGTGAGCAAACAGTACGACACCCTTTGGCGCCGAGGGCACGCTCAAATCTCCCTGGAGCACCACCTCCGCGGCGGGGACCGATACCACGGAGTGTTCGATTGCAGTCTCGCCGGCCTTCATATTGGGTTCTGTCCTTCGACTGGCGAAGGGTGCAATCCAGATGCCAGCCACGAGCTCATGTGCGCGAACGTTCCTTGCCTCATAACCAGATGAATGTGGGTGATATACCCCAGATCCCGGTATTTCGGGTCTAGACGCACAGTCACTTCGATTCCACGAGGACTTCTCTCTGTAGCCTGCGGCCCGCCACGCGTTCAACCGAGGCGATGTTTGCAATCAGCTTGTCATTAGCTCCGTCTTCGTCCTCGATCCGTATAGTTGTGAGGACGTGTTTGGAAACGGAACGTGCTTGGCCGTGACACCGCTTAACGATCGCCATTACCTCATCCCACTCCCCCTCCAGGCAGGTGCCAAACGGCGTCAGACAGTATCTGACGTCGCTATCGTCGATGATCTTCAGAATGTCGGCCAAATCCTTGCTCAAGTGTGTGCCGCGACCCAATGGCGTGATGCTCAACTCGATCAGCATGCTCTACCCCTTTCTTCCAGTCGTGGAAGCATGCAATATGTCTGCCAAAACCAATTACCGCCGCCATAAGCGCGAATGAGATAGGATTCTGGACGACTATTTGTACACGCCGAGATCCTCCGAAGCATTTCAAGCTGGAGACAACAAGATCGACGGCTTGGTGGTATGGTTGAAGACGGATTTGATCTACCGCGCGATGGACGACGCCCGTAAATCCGGCGACGCGCTGCAACGCAGCGAATCCACCGTCCGCGCTTTGCTTGAATCCGCTGCGCAGGCGATTCTCGCGATCAACGCGGACGGAAGACTGGTGCTCGTCAATGACATGGTGGGCAAGATGTTCGGCTATAACGCAGATCAACTCATCGGCCAGCCGCTCGAACTGTTGGTTCCGAAGGATGCCCAATCTCGTCATCGCGAACATCACAAGGCTTTCTTTGCTAATCCGAGAAACCGGCCCATGGGTATGGGCCTCGATCTCGAAGGCCAGCGAAAGGATGGCAGCCGGTTTCCGATCGAAGTCAGTTTGAACTACATAGACACTTCT
>JBGPHB010000696.1:0-3718 GCA_041484155.1 Bryobacteraceae bacterium | reverse complement strand
CGACGTTACTGTCCGCATCAAGGCCGGTCTCTTGAACAGACCGGGCTGGCGAGCTGCCGTCGCCTTGGACGTGCGGACTACCAGCGGGGATGCCCGCCAGTGGCTCGGGTCCGGCGCAGTCGGCATCAAACCCTTCCTGGCGATCTCGGGGACCAAGCGGTTTGCGCCCCACGTCAATGTCGGCTATCAGTGGAACGGCGATTCCATTCTGGCCGGCAACATCACGGGCGCCGTTTTCGTCCAGAATAGCAGCTTCCAAGAAACCGTCACGATTGGGCCCTCGACCAGCGCTCAACTTCCCGGTCAATTCTTCTATTCCTTTGGCGCGGATTATGGCGCGACCAACCGTCTGACGGTGGTCTTCGATTATCTCGGCCAGACGCTGTTCAGTGCGCCGCGTATTTCCGTAGGGAAAATCACCACGGCGAGCATTCCCACCGGTCCGGGTGCGCAGACGCTCGCCACCATCACCGGCCGGAAGGAGACCACGGGATTGAACAATGGCGCCGTAGGTGTGAAGTACAACCTGTTTGGACAATTGCTGTTGACCGGGGATCTTCTATTCCGGCTCGATAACAACGGCTTGCGGCAGAACGTCACTCCACTTGTGGCGCTGTCTTACGCATTTGGCCGGTAGTTCAAATCTTGTCAATCGCGCGAATGACCCACTTGGCGCCGGCGCGGACTAGCGTTACGAGCACTCGCTCGCTAACGGGGGGTTGACGGGGGATGGTTTTGAATGTCACATCGAGCGTCCGGGTGCAGGTAACGGTTGCGCTATCCCCGCTCACCACAGGCTGGCCCATCGGTCGCAGTTGAAAACTAAGGGTTCTTGCGTCTTTAAACTGGTCTCCTACCGACTTTTGCAGGCCGCTATAGAGGGCTTGGAGCGACTTTAGATCCCTTCGATTGTATGCGCCTTCGAAATCACTGATCGTCTGGGTGATCGCCTGGTGTTCGGTTGCCTGGCGATTCGCCGCCTCCTGGTCCTTGTCCTTCTGTTCCTTGACCCGCTGGTTTACAAGGAGCGCATCCGCTTCCTGTTTGTCAATTCCCGCAATAGAGCTACGGGCGTCCTGGGCGTGGGGGCCGTTTGGGTAGCGGGACAGATAGTCCTGAAGCGAGGCTCTTCTGTTTTTGTCGGTTGCGTCCCACGCCGCCTGGTCGGCCTGGCGTGCCGCGGCCGCTGCGGATAGCTGGCGCAATTGGGCCGCCCGCGTCCGCGCTTCATCCGCATGCGCGCCGTCGGCATGCCTGCGTATGAAATCGTCAAAGGTGTCGGCGTTGTTGCTGGTGCGAATCCGTTCCCAGTCCTGCGCTTCGACCTGTCTGGGGTCCGGCGGCGTCGGGATCGCGGTCGGGATCGGAGCTTTGGGAGGCGCGACGCTCGCCCAGTCCAACGTCACCGTCTGGCCGGGTTCGAACCTTTGGGTAATCTCCTTACTTTCCTTCTCTTCGGTAATCTGCAATCTCTGGTCGCCGGGTGGCACGGGCGAGAAAATCGATCCGTTCGCCCGCCCGAGCAGAGTGCCGCCGAGGCGCACTTCGACGCCGGCGGGCGCGCCTCGCAATTCGAGCTTGGCCGGCTGAGGAGTCAGGCTGAGCGCGACCGAGGGCGAGGAGTTCGCGGCAACCTTGACCCGCTGCTCACGCGAGGTCTGGTACCCGATCTTCTCCGCACGCACCCGATACGTATTCGCCTCAAGCGGCAAACTGAACGTCCCGCGCGCATCGGTGCGGCCGCGCGCGACGTTGTCGACAAAGACGAGCGCGTCGGAAATTCCGGCCTGCACGACCAGCGTCCCAGTCGATGGAGCCGGCTGGCTTGATGGTGTGGTTGGCGTGGCGGTCGCGGAAGGCGCGGAAGGCGCGGAAGGCGGGGGAGGCAGGGGGACCGGCACGGGCTGCAGGGTCAAGTCCAGAGACCCGAAGGGCTTCGTCGCATCCACCGTAAACGTCTTCTGAGCCGTCGTATACCCGTTCAGTCGCGCCTCGACCTGGTACGACCCTGGTGGCAGGTCAAAGCGGCACGCCGGAGTCACGCACGAGCGATCCCCCAGAGTCACGGAAGCCCCTTGCGGGTCGGAGCGAATCTCCACTGGAATCTGGACGGTGGTCGCGGTTTTGTGGAAGAGCACCAGGATCATTCCGACCGTCACGACCGCGGCCGCGGCGCCAATCCCGACTGCTTTCCAGGGAAGCCCCGTGGACTTCTCCGGCGCCGCAAGCGCCGCTTCGATGTGTTGATGAATTCGAGCGGCGAGCGAGGCCATCTCCTCGTCGGCGGCGTAGGCGGCCGCGATATGCCGCACTTCTTCGGCGCAATTCGTCAGAATTCGCTTCCGCGGCCGTGCCTGCACCTGGTTCTCAATCGCGAGCAGTCGGGCGTGGTCCGCTTGGCGTTTTTCCCACCGCTGCTGCAACTCGATCTCGTTTTGTACTTCTTTCTTCAGCTCGACAGCCGTTTGCGACGCGCCGTACTGGTGAATCGCCTCATCGACGAGGCCGAGCGCCTCCCGGTACCGATTTTCGCGGCGGAGCGCGTTGGCACGCTGTAGCAACTCCTCCAGACGTTTAGCGTTGAGTTCCTTTCGCGCGCGTGTAATGAGTTCGGCGAAGCGCGCTTCCGTCGCATACCGGTTTTCGATGAGCGCGAGCGCCTCCTCCGGTTTGCCTTGCCCCAGCAGCACCTCGCTCTGGCCGCGCACACTTTCCAGGTCCCGTTCACGCTGTTGCCGCCGCAGCTCTTCCTCGGTGTGCTGCAAAAGATCGGAAACCTCCGCCTCGCCGGGATGCTGCACGGCAGTCTGGCGCAACAGCGAAATCGTCTCGTCGATCCGGCCCTCTCGAAGCAGTGCCTGCGCTTGCGCCAGGGCCTTTTCCACCTTCATCCGCGCGGCATATGCCCGCGCGTCCCGGGTTTTCTGCAGCAGTTCCAGAAGCCGGCTTTCTCCCGGCCACGATTTCAACGTTTTTTCCAGGATTTCGATGGCGCCCTGAAAATCATGCTGGCCGCTCCGCGCCTCCGCTTGAACCGCCGCCTTCTCCACGGCTTCGCTCCGCTGCTGGACCAGCACGCTCTGCTGCGCCTCGGCCAGAACCTGCTTCAACCCCTCTTCTTCCGGATACTGGCTGGAGGCTTTCCGAAGCAGTTCCACTGCCTGAGCGGGCCGGCCCTGCTCCAGCAGCCGCCGTGCTTCTTCCGTCCTTTGGCGCACTGCCTCGGCGCGCTGCTGGCGTTCCAGGTCCGTCTGCACGCGCCGACGCAGCTCCACCAGCGCCGGCTCATCTCCGTACTTCTTCAGCGCCGCCTGGACCGCCTGCAACGCTTCGGCGAATCGATTTCCCTTCGCCAACTGCTGGCATTGCTCCACCGCCTGAGTCACGGAACGCTGCCGCTCTTCGTGGGCACCTCGAGCGTCACGGGCCTTTTGCAACAACTCCGCCAACCGAGGCTCTCCCGCGACAGATTTCAAAGCCTTCTCCAGGATCGAGATCGCTCCCTCAAAATCCCGCCGCTCGATCCGTGGCTGCGCCTCCGCCAGCGCCTTTTCCGTCGCGTCGTGCCGCTGCTGCGCGAGTACGCGCTCCTGCGCCACGGCCAGCAGTTGCTTCAACCCCTCGTCTTCCGGATACTGGCTGGAGGTTTTCCGGAGCGCCTCCAGAGCCAACTCCGGCCGCGCTTGCTCCAGGAGCAGGCGGCCTTCTTCCAGCCGGT
>JBGPHB010000695.1:0-3721 GCA_041484155.1 Bryobacteraceae bacterium | reverse complement strand
TCGTTATCCGCCTGGGAAATCACGAGTCAGTTTTCCTTTTCCGCGTACTCATAGAGGCCAACCTGTGATGATGCGGACCACCCCATTCTACTGCGGTTCCCATGCGGCAATGCGTTCTCGCTTGCCATCATCCAGAGTTGCATCAAACCGGTCCAGGTCGGCCTCTTTCCGAACCGTGACCGTTAGGGAGCGGGCTACGGATTGCCATTCAGCCGTATAATCGTCGGCATGCTGTGGGGCGCGCTCCACTTCCTCCTCAATCTGGCAGTGGTCATCACTGTCGGCGCGACGATCTTGGTTGTCGGACTCATTGTTGCCGCGGCCGCCTTCTGGACTCTGGCGTGGAGTCTGGGCAAGTTCTCGGACCCATTGAATGAGTCCGATCCAACCGAGGACGACACCGATGTGTCGCCACCCTTAGAAAACGCAGCTTGTGACCGAGACGAAAACTTCATGTCGTAATGTTCTGTCGTGACGATGGATTCCGGAATCCGCTTCACAGCACACACACAGTCGTTACGCGCCCAAATCTCCTCACGTACTCAGCCACTTAGGCATGCACGCCGCCGACGCTCGCGCCACCGTACCCTATGATGCAGCCATAGATGTACTGAGCGCCTGGCCAGGCCAATCGTCCATTTTGGTGAAATCCGCGCCCGCGGAATCCACTCCGGTGGTGAAAGCGGGCTTGCCGCCCCGAAACTACTGAAGAGAAGGGCGGGACAGGAGAGAATCGATTCTCATGCGGAAGAACTTAGGAAGGCCCTTGCCGATCGAATCGGATACGCGCTAGGTCAAAAGGCCGTAAGCGCCGCGATCGCGGTGCGAAAAGGCAAACCCTTGGCGTTGCTTCTCTTAAAGTCGGCCCGTTAAGCCGCCTTCGTTCTTTTTCTACCCCGGTGGGTTTCCACGCGCGCTTTCGAAGGAAGCCCACCGCGAGACGATCCCAACCCTTCGACAGCCGTAGTGTCCCCAAATTCACCGCCATAGTATGATCGAAAGGTATGGCTACAGTCCACATGACCGAAGCCGAAGTGGTGAAGGACATCGCCGCCGTGCTCGCCAAGGTTCGGCAAGGCGTCGAGGTCGTGGTCGAACAGGATCACCACGCCATTGCCGTCATTAAACCGTCGAAGCCCAAGGGTCGGATGATCTCCGAGGTGATCGCCGAACTGAAGGCGCGTGGATCGACCGCCGTTATGGACGATGACTTCGCCCGTGACGTCGAGGAAGCGATCAAGGCGCACCGCGAGCCATGGAATCCTCCCTCCTGGGACTAGTCCTCGACTCCAGCATCCTGATCGCGGTCGAGCGTCGGAAACTGACACCGCACAAAGCCATCGAGACCGTTCAAGCGACTGTCTGCGAAATCCGCGACTTCAGCCGCATTCCTGGTCTGACTATCGTCCAGCTCTGAAACAGTCACTCATATCCGCTACGGCCCCGCCACCGGCAACATCGTCGTATTACTCGTCACCCCACCCTACGTAACCACCAACGGCAAACTCCCCGTCCTCGCATTCCCCGGCACCGTGAAATTGATCTGATACAGCCCCACACCCGTCGGCGTCAGCCCCGCGTAAGAAATGCTCGCATTTTGAAGATCCACGGTAACCGTCGATTTCTCCGTCGCCGGGACCAGCGCCAGCGGCGTCGGGTCGCCCGACTTGACGCTGGGAATCGTCG
Organism: Bryobacteraceae bacterium; assembly: GCA_041484155.1. GTDB lineage: Bacteria > Acidobacteriota > Terriglobia > Bryobacterales > Bryobacteraceae > Palsa-187. Next base: position 2,035 of record JBGPHB010000695.1, on the reverse strand, counting down.
CTCCCATCCCGGCCAAATAGATGATCAGGCCCTCTCCCGGCTTAGCGGGGCTGGCCGCGTTGACCAGCGAGTAGTCGGCCGCGTGCTGCGCAATCACGCCGCCGGCCGCGTAGACCGCCATGCCGGGCTGGATGGGTACCGCATCGATCGTTTCCGGCAGCGTGAGGGCGCCGTTATTGCTGACGATCGCGGCGTACTGACGGTTCGGCGTCAGCTCAAACGGGATCTGCACGTCGACGAGCTGGTCGCTGATGTAGAACAGCGGCGCTTCGAAACCTCCCACCAACATGAACGTCCCGTTCAACTGCGTCGGCAACGGCGCGCTTGCCGGCGAAGCAGGCGCCGCCGCCAGACCCGTACCATAGACTTGCGCGACGTTGCCGGGCGCGAGCCCTCCCCCCAGCAGCGCGGCGGTCGGCGAATCGAAGAAGATGTGCAGCGCGCCGTTGGGCGCCAGCGTGGGCGCGGTCGCCGCGTTTTGGTCAATGGTCCCGACGAACTGGGCCGTCACCGTCTGCAACGTCGGTGAGGTGGCGCGGATCGTGACCGTCATCTGCGGCACCACGACTGCGGGCTGCCACGTGGCGGAATAAGCGCCGGTTTGATGATCCCCGATCAGTGACAGCGGCGGATCGCCATTGGAGAAACTCGCGACCGCGGCGCCATCGATCACGGGACTACCGCAATCGTCGGTGAGCTGTACGATCAGCGCAGCCGGCCACCCGGCTGGCACGGCGAAGTTGCCGGCGAGCCCGGATTGAGTAAGCGCCAAACGGCTCGGCGTACAGCTCCCGCTTGCCTGTGGGCGCACCCGCGATGTCGTCAGCGAGCCTGCGGCCGCCACTACGAAAGTGACGTTGACGGTCCGCAATACACTGCCCATCGCAATGTTGACGCCACCGGTGTAAGTCCCAGGGCTGAGGCCCGCGGGATTGACGGAGACCGCGACCCCGCCAGGCGTCAGCGTGGAAGCAGTTGCGGTGGTCACATTCGCCGTCAGCCAATTCGCTCCGTCGGTGGTGACCGCAGCCACCTGCAACGCGACTGCGGCGGTGCTGCTGGTATACACGGTTACCGACTGCGCCGTAGGTGCGGCCGTAGTGAAGAACAACCCCGCTGGAGATGGATCGGGCGCCGCAGGGGAAGTTGCCGGCTCGATATCCAGGACGGCAACCAGGTACTGCGGCGAGTTGAGGGCCTCCGGATCGGAAATGCGAATCAGCGCGTAACGCCCACCCGCCTGGAAGACCGCGGCATTCGCATTCGGCGAAAGCGACAGGTTTCCCGGACTGGCGGGCGCGGCTGTACCCCTGGACGCTCCCAACCTCAGCCACTCGAAACCGCTGAGCAAATCCGCCGTCCAATTTACCGTCGACCCGGAGTCGCCGAGGTCGAGCACCTTAACCGTCTTCGGTATCGACCTGCCATTCCCCTCCCGATCCGGGAAACGTGCTCCGACCACGTTGAGTCCAATAATCGCGCCCCGATCGGACACAAATACGGAAACCGGCACATCCACGTTGCCGGCGAATGAGCTGATCCGAATCACGTCGTGATAGCTGCCCACGGCGAGACCCTGCGTGTTCACCTCGACCCGCACCAGCACCGGAGAATTCGGGGCCGTTTGGCCAATCCCAGGCGTCACGAAAATCCAGGGACTGTGCTGCACGATCGAGATGTTGAAGCCGACTCCTCCTCCGCCCGTGCTGTTGCCAACCGCCAGAACCTGCTCCAGGTTTGCTGGAGCTTGAATGCGCGCGGCGAAGCGCAAGTACCCCGGCGCCACCTGCAATTGCGGAGCGGCACTCGCCACCGTGAGGCTCACCGGAACATCGATGGGGCTCTGGCCCGCGTTCCCAACCACGACAATGCGAATCCGGGCGGTGAACGATGACACCGCCAGCCCGGTTTGATCCACACGGACGATCAATATTCCGGGCGACGTCCCACTCGACGGCTTGACCGTCAACCACGTGCCGCCATCGACCTGCACGGTGAAGTTGACCGGTGTTCGCGTGCCGGCAATGATGGTGAC
>JBGPHB010000694.1:0-3726 GCA_041484155.1 Bryobacteraceae bacterium | reverse complement strand
GTTGGTCAAGTTCATCAACTTGCGCCAGTCGAGCTGGGCGTCTTCTAGCAGCGCGGTTTTCTCGCGCCACTCCGGATGGTCGTCCCAAAATTTCTCGCTCACATGCGGGAGTTCCAGCCACGCGTACACGGAAATCGCCTGGCGATGGCAGGCGTCGATCAGTTGACGCAGATACGCGTCGCCTTGCGGGTCGCGTTCCCAGTAGTGCCACGCGGCTACGTGCAGTGCGCTGATGCCCGCGGCGCGCCACCGCGCGGCGAAATAGTCGAGGTCGACGCGCGCCCGGTAAGCGGAATCGAAGAACGCCCATAACCGTGCGGAGCGGGACGGCGGTTCCCATCCCAGGTCCGCGAGCGCCTGGGGAATATACGGGAACCGTTCATAACCCCGCGGTCCAGGTGGCGCTGCGACCCAGAGCACCGCTCCGGCGCCGCGACGCAGTCCCGCCATCAGCGGTGCGCCCTGATGCCGCTCCCGAGCGAGTATGCGCGCGCCAGCCGGAAGGTCGAATACAGGCAGCTCCGTTGCCTTCTCCCAAATGATGCGCAGCTTCGGTGCGCGCAGATCTTCTACGCCGCGGACCATGACGTGCGGTTTCGTACCCGGCCGGAAGCCAAACGCCGCGGCTAGAGGCGATTCGCCTTCAAGGATGAGGATGACGCCCCGCTCGACGCGGCCGGTCCACTCAGCCGGCGGCGCCGAGGTTCCGCTGGGTGCGATGACGACGCCAGCGCCTTCGGCGGCACCGTTCATCAGACCGATCGAAGAAAGGACAGCCGGCCAGGAGCCCGGCTGGTCGCCTAACACGTGGAATGAGGACGTCGCGGCGGTAAGCAGCGGGCATGCGAGCAAAGCGACGCACACCTTATCGGGTAAGCGCATACCAGATACCTACACGAACATCGTTGAAATTTGGCCCGCGTGGGTTACCTTGGTTCACCAGGTAGAATCCGCGGACTGCATTCACGGAAAAAAGCAGCGATGAGGGCATCCGCTCGAAACGGAATCGCAGGCCCGGACCCGTCTCCACATAGTTCGCCCAGTATTGGCCCAATGCGTCGACGGTAGCGTTCCAGTTCCAATAGAGCTGGGCGTGAAATGCGCCGCCAGTCTCGGTTTCCCGGAACGTGTATCCGATGCGGTTCTGGGAATACAGCAGTGTATCGTTGGAGAACCGGCTGACGAACACGCCGTCGACGTTGGTCTCCGCGAAACCGCCGTGTGCTCCCCGTGCCAGCAGATTGCCGAAGCCCTTGGCAAATGCCAGCCCGCCACGATAGTCCGGCGTCACCGGACCGGAATAGGAGATCGATTCCCCCGCTTCAAACCAGCCCGTGGTCCCGTGCCAGGGAATAGTGGCGAGACCTGCGCCCACGATCGCGCTGCGCTCCGACAGATACTGCGGTCCAATCGTCCCGGCCAGCTCCACCGCTCCACGCGAATCGCCGATCAGGCGAAGCGTCACGTAAGGTCGAACCCGCCAGTGCGGTAACCGCAACTCGGTCTTGGCTTGCGCATACGCGAACACATCGTGCCAGCGCGAAGAGAACATGGGGAACGCCCACACCGTGGTGCGGAAGCGCCTCAACGCCGATTCCAGGTTGTGATAGGCGCGCGAGGCTTCGGCTGCCGTGGCGGGATCGGGACTGCGCCGCGCCAGATTGAACCAGCGCACTGCCTCTTCGTCGTCTTTCAAGACATTGTAAGCCCAGCCCAGCTTCAGCATCACGTCAAAATCCACGGGATCGTCTTCATGAGCCGCTTGAAGATACTTCAAGGCATCCTTCAAATAGCCTTGCTCCAGACTCTTGGCGCCGAGTTGCTTGGCGTCAGTCGAGGTCTTGGGCGCGTGTTCGCCAATCGTTTGGAACTGCTTCTCCGCGTCGCCGCGATTGCCCATGGCAAGATGCAGGTAGGCCAACTCACGCCGCAGTTCAACGTTGGAGGGATCCAACTTGAGTGCTTCCTGAAACTCGTATACGTACGGGTAGCGCTTCGGCAATAGCTCTTGCGCTTCTTCGGCCACGCGTGGTTCCGCGCCGCGGGACGCAGCCAGCAGCGCTGTATTCGCCTCCGCCTCTCGATTCTCCCCTTTCAACACTCGCCCCAGGTCGAGTAGCAGCTCGCGCCGGTCCGGCCGAAGCCGCCAGGCTTTCTCATAGTGCTCCACGGCAAGGACGGACTCGTCGCGCTGCTCCGCGAGTTGCGCCAGCTCCTCATGCGCACTGAAGTTATCCGGCGATTGCTCCAATACCCGTTTCCATCGCGCGATCCCCTCGCGAAGCGGCCGGTCGATATTCTCGAACGCCTGCGCGGCGGTCGCGTTTCCGGTTTTGCGAACGCGATCGAAAATGCGCCGCGCGAGAACCCGCTGCCTGGTGTCGTAGCAGAGAAAAGCGTATTCGAGGGCTACGTGCTCATCTTTTGGATCCAGGCGCATCGCTTCGGCGAATTGGTCGCGCGCCGCTTCCGTCTCGCCGACCTTGAGCAGCGTGTACGCCAGGTCCTTACGAATGGAGGAACGATCCGCGGCCAATGGAATCGCCCGCTGGAACGCCTGGATGGCGCGATCGTAGTCCTTGGCGCGCAGCGCCTGGTAGGCCGTTTCGAGCTGGCCGTAGGCTGGGTCCGTTGGCTGGCCAGCGATTGCCAAGGCGGTGGCCAGAAATAGGATTAGCCTGGGCACTCAACCGATAGTGGCCCCAAACGCGTATTTTTCTCTTCAGCGATTCTTCAGGCCCACAGCCGAGTAGCGAAACGAGGGTCTCGTGCCGATAAGAACTCGTGTTGTCCGACACGACGGCCGCGGTATCGGTCCTATCGGCCGTGGTGTGCGCGGCGGGATGGTGGCGGACACGGCGGCGCCTGGCCGAGAGCCGGCAGGAGCAACAGGCGCTGGAAAGGTCGTCGCGGGTCCTGGAAGAAGAGCGGCACGTGCTGGAGCTGGTGGCCAGAGGCGCCTCGCTGCAAGAAGTCCTCGACACTCTGACCGGGGCGATTGAGCGAATGGAGCCCGACTGTATGTGCTCGATTCTGCTGCTCGATGAGGAGCGCCGCCGGCTGCTGGTAGGGTCGGCTCCCAGCCTGCCGGCGGAGTTCATGCGAGGAGTGAATGGGCTCGAAATCGGCCCGGATGTGGGTTCCTGCGGCTCGGCGGCCTTTCGGAACGAAACCATCGTTGTGGACGACATTGCCACGGACTACCGCTGGGCGGCGGTCAAAGACTTCGTGGTTGGCCAGGGCCTGCGGGCTTGCTGGAGCGTGCCGATTCGCGATTCGACGAAGAACGTGCTGGGGACCTTTGCAATGTACCACCGGTGGCCGGCAAAGCCGCTCGAGCGGGAACTGCGGCTGGTCGAAGCGGGCGCGCATCTGGCCGGGAACGCCATTGAGCGGCTGAGAGCCGAGCAGAGGTTGCGGGACCACGCGGAGCGCATGGATCTGGCTGAGAAAGCAGCGCAATTCGGAATCTGGGAATTGGACTTCCACAGCGGCACGGTGGCCATTTCGGAAGGAATAGCGGTCCTGATGGAGCGAACCCGAATGCCGCTGCGATTGACCATTCAAGAATTGAACGTCATGATCCATCCGGACGACTTGGCGAGGGTGCGCGGGTCTCTGGAATTAGCGATGGCAAACGGAACGCCCTATATGGCCGAATTTCGCACCTTCCTGCCGAGCGGCTCGGTCCGCTGGTACCGCAGCCAAGCCCGTGTGGAACTCGCC
>JBGPHB010000693.1:0-3727 GCA_041484155.1 Bryobacteraceae bacterium | reverse complement strand
GGCTTCAATGAGGCCGCGACCCGAGGATCGCGGAAATCGCGTTCCGAAGATCCGCTCGGCGAGTATGTGGGCGAGCTTCAATGAGGCCGCGACCCGAGGATCGCGGAAATAGCTGCCCTTGCAACCTATTCAATTGTCAAACATCTGACGCGCACCACGCGAGCGGTGCGCCACGCAAACAACTTAGCCAACCACACAACTCAACCTCGCACTCAGCCAGACCCGCTGCGTCAACAACTTCCGCCCAGCGAGCGGCCTCGACCCTTTTCGCCCCGACCAACCGCTCGCCCTATGCTCAGCGAGTGACGAAGACGGTATACTCATCCACTTCGCCCTCCAAAACTTTCGCCAGCAGCCTCGCCTGCACCTCCAGCATCCGCCGGTAGGACACCCGGTATTCGAACAGCGGATGCGTCACCAGCGTGTCCATCCTGGCCTCATACGCCTGATAGAACGCTCGCCGCCCCTCCGGCTTGAGCGCCACGGCCTTGCCCGCGCGGAGGAAGTCCTTCCCCGTGACCATTCTCGTATTGATCGCGTTGATCACCGCCGAATCGGCGATCAGCGGCCGGAACGGTTCCATCAAATCCAGCGCCAAGGCCGGCCGCCCAAACCTGGGCTGATGGTAGAAACCCATCATCGGATCGAACCCGCAGGACGCGCACGCAATCGTCAGGTCTTTTGCCAGCAGACTGTAGGCCAGCGACAGCAGCGCGTTGACCGGATCGCGCGGCGGCCGCCTCGTCCGCCCTTCAAAGTCGAAGGCCAATTCTCCGTCTCCGTCCTCCTGCTTCAGCATCCCCGCCAGCGCGCCAAAATACAGCCGCGCGCCATTCCCCTCCAGGCCGAGCAACTCCTCCAAACTCCCCGCGACCTCGCTTCGATCCGCCATCTCCCGCATTTGGTCGAGCACCAGCCTGGGCGGCTCCTCATGGTTCCGCATCAGCATCACGCGCTGGTTGCGAATCTTCCCGGCCACCAGCTTGCGCGCCAGCCGCAAGCAAAACCACGGTTCCGCCGCCAGCCGGAACTGCGACTGCCGCAAAAATACATTCTTCGTCGTCAGCCCGCTCGTGATTCCGTAGAACCAGCCGCCCTGCGAAAAGTAACACACCGGAATCTCGGCCGTGCACAACGCTTGAATCGTCTGTGTCGTGATCTGAACATTGCCCATCAGATTGAGCTGGCAGATCTCGTTCATGCGGATTTCCTGCCGCAGCGCGTCTTTCTCCTTCACCTGAAGAACGTCGCCCGACTTGCCCACCCGCAGCCCTTGCGTATTCAGATACACGGGCTTCAAGTCGTCTCGCGGCGTGATCAGCCGCCGCACCGCCACCGCCGCCGGTTTTCGCGGCGTCAATTCCGTAAAGAGAGCAAGCTGCGCCGTCCGCTCCGGCCCTCCATCCAGCAATGTGGCCTGCACCAGCGCGTGCGTCTCGTCCGGCAAACAGATCGGGTTCATCGAGCAGCCAGGACACTTAGGCGAGTCCTCCAATGGAGGCGGCAGAATCCCCTCCCGCGCGGTCTCCCATGCCTGGCGAGCCGCGGCCGCGGCCTCCTCAAGCAGTTCATCCGTGATGCTCACCCGCACCCGCTGATTCGTAGCCCGGTAGTACGCGATCGCCTCGTCGCACCGATAGCCGTTCTCTCGCAGAACGAGGGCTTGCAAAACAAGCTGCACCCGGTCAGCCGGCCAGACATCGATTCCCTCCCCCGTCTCCCGCGGCTTTCCGCGCTTGTAGTCGACCGGCGTCACCCGTCCGTCCTCCACCGTGACCATGTCGATTTTGGCGATGACGCGGTGGCGCTCGCTCGACAATGTGATGGATTGCGTGCGGAGATCCTCGGTCAATTCTTCCGCCGGAGGCAGTCCCTTGCCTTCTTTATCCACTCGCCCGTGCTGGACGGACCCCTCGACGGTATCGGCGGATTCGCGGAATACCCCCTCCACCCATTCGTAGAAGAACAGGCGCGGACAGTACACGTATTCGTTGACCATGCGCGCCGGCAGATAATCGGGCAGGTTGTCGTCAGTAGGAACCGGGAGAGGTTGAGTCGCCATAAAAACTCCTCAGACAACGATGCAGGCCGCGTCGACCCGCGTGTACGGTTTGCCGAGCGCCGTAATGACCCGCTCGCCCCGCCCTTCCGCCGGCCCGAGCAGCACAAACAGGACTTGATCCTCCAGATGGTGAATAATCGCGTTCAACTCCGCCCGCAGCCGCACCAGATCGGTCGGCGTGAGTTGGCACTCGAACACCGAAAATTGCAAATGGTCCCCCCACCCCCGCATGGTCTTGAACACGCGGCGTAGCCGCTTGTCATCGGAGATGTCGTAGCAGACGAGATAAGAGTTCCTCACAAAGAAGTCTCCACGGCAAATACGCTATTGCTCAGCATGGAACTGGCCCAAACCGAAATGAGCCCCGTAGCCGATCGCGAATGGGGCAAGTACACTTTCCGGAAACGTTAAGCGGAGTGCGTATCCCGGACGGACGGGGTGGTCCTTGCGATTACGGCGGTACTCAACAACATCAAAGAGTCCGGGCATCGTCTGAAGTATTTCGACCCCGGACGGTGTAGCGCCGATTCTATGATGCTCGCACTCTCGATGGGTCTGCGCCGTGAGGAATTGAAGGAAGTCGCGGCCTTTTCGCCAATGGTGTGGCGGAACAAACGGCGTTGTGCTCACCAACACCGTTGCTCGCTTCCTTTCCACTGACGCGTCCAGCGATCCCTGCCACGTGACCACGCAACGGACTGAGGGCCGGCCATCCCGCTGGTAGAGCTCCCGGACCCCGCGTATGGCATCGAGTTCATCTTCACTGAACGGCCGAAGGGGGTTGAGGATCAGCACTCGATCGATACGCCCCTGCTTTCCAGGATGGCGGGAACCGAGCGGCAGAATATAGACATGGCCGTGATCGAGACGCCTTTCGCCGTTAGCCGTCTTGCCGCTGAACACACTCGACACTCGCGTCTCATCGTTCCTCATGCGGCGTTTGTGTGCGCCCATGAGCCGGATACGGATCTGCTCTGCGACCTCGAGCGTTGTTGTCACCAGCGGCAGAACCGTTGCGTCGAGTCCTAGCAGCACCGACTGAACGCTCGCTCTCCTCCTCACAAGAGGCCGGACCGGATCGGTAACGATCGCGCCCTGCGGAAGGACGTACCGCACTTGGTGAAGCAGCGGGGGCGAGCTTGCTTTCTCCTTGAGCAGATTTGAGGTCGAAAACGTCAGTGTGTCTATCCAGCTTGCTTTCCCTTTGTGCTCGGAAGGCGGCACCAGACAAGCGACGGAAGTGAGCTCACCTTCACGCTCCACTCCTCCAGCGGCATCGCACACATGCCCCCCCTCGATTGGGTTACGCCAGAGTTCCGCTTGTACCCAGGACTCCGAGCGTCCCAGGAAGTTCAGGTTGTTCAGAAGCTGATTGAGAGTTAGGCTGCTGGCCGGGGAAAGGTCCAGCTCCGGCCACGAAAGATAGCAAGCGTGCGGGCGGTCAAACACCAGGAAGGAATCGAACACCAGGTTCTTGTCCGTAGGATCCTTGGAGTTCGCGCTCAGGTAGGATCGTGTATGTGTGGCCACCGCGTCCGGCAGAATAAAGCGTGGAACAGAGGCAGCCAGCGATTCAAGAACCTCGCTAACTTCTTTTTCAGGAAGATCAAAGCACTTGCGCTTCCAGACGTCGTAGAGCGCTCGCAGCAGGCGGTACGGCGAGGG
>JBGPHB010000692.1:0-3728 GCA_041484155.1 Bryobacteraceae bacterium | reverse complement strand
GAAGGCGGCGTGTTTGCTGGTACCGCCCGACTACGTCAACCAGGCCCAGCGCACTGTGATCCGCACCCCCAACCCGCGGGCGGCGGTGGCGCGCGTCATTCCCAAGCTGCACCCGAGCGCCGTACCGCAAGCGGGCATCCATCCGACCGCCGTTCTCGGGCCGGACGTCTTGATCGGAACCGGCGTGTTCGTCGGACCGCTGGCCACCATCGGCTCAGGCGTGCACATCGGCGCGGGGACATCGGTGGGAGCCGGATCGGTGATCGGCGATTACGTGCACATCGGCAGTGCCTGCGTGATTCACCCGCGCGTGACCATCTACCGCGACGTGAAAATCGGAAACCAGGTGACCCTGCATTCCGGCTGCGTCATCGGCGCCGATGGGTTCGGCTTCGTGCTTAACGAAGGCAGCTACGAAAAATTTCCCCAGATCGGACGCGTGGAGATCGGCGATCGCGTCGAGATCGGCGCCAATTCCTGCGTCGATCGCGCTGCGCTGGGAGTGACGAGCATCGGCGAGGGTACTAAAATCGACAACTTGGTGCACGTGGCTCACAACTGCCGGATCGGCCGGCATGTCGTGGTGGCGGCGCAGACGGGTTTTTCGGGCGGCGTGGTGGTGGAAGATTACGCCGTGATCGGCGGTCAGGTGGGCATCGGCGACAAAGCTCGCATCGAAACGCGCGCCGTGCTAGGGTCCGGCTCCGGTGTGTTGACTTCCAAGGTGGTGCGCGCGGGACAGGTCGTGTGGGGAACCCCGGCGCGCCCGCTCAAACAGTATCTGACGCAGCTTGCGCTGCTTTCGCGGATGGCTAAGAGGAAAGCCAAACCGGAAGCGGGGTAGCGGCCGGAATGCGCTGGCGAAGCCCTCAAGAAATCAAGTTCCGGCTGAACCAGGAATTTCGCAATCTGGCGCTACTGCTGAAGCCACCTTCCCTGCCGGCCGGAAACTTTTCGGCTCCACTGCCGGATACAGGCTCTGTAGTGGACCGGCTGCGAGGGACGCGGACCGAGGAGGCGATCGCGGGCTGGGCGGAACTGGTCCTCGCACATCGCTTTCCGCTGCTCGGGTTGGACGTCGACACCGGGCCGGAGATTCGCTGGCGGCGTGATTATCAGAGCGGCAAGGAGACGGCCGCGGTCTACTTCCGCCGCATCCCGTATCTCGATGCGGCCCGCGCCGGCGACCATAAGGTCATCTGGGAGCTGAACCGTCACCAGCACCTGGTGCTGCTGGCCCAAGCCCACCGGATCACCGGGCGGGCCGAATTCCTTCGGGAGATTGAGCGCCAACTCAGGGATTGGGAAGGGGAGAACCCATTTCAACGCGGCATCAATTGGTGTAGTGCGCTGGAGGTCGCATTCCGCGCGTTGTCCTGGATGTGGGTTTACCATCTGTGCGGCGATCGCATGGACTCCACAGAACTTCTGAAGGGGCTATACCGGCACGGTCTTCATCTGGAGGCGAACCTCTCTGTGTATTTTTCACCGAACACGCACCTGCTCGGCGAGGCGGTGGCGCTGCACGCGCTCGGGAGAATGTTTCGCGGCGCTCCGGGCGCCGAGACGTGGGAGCCGCTCGGCGCACAGATAACCGCCGAGCAAATGGAGCGGCAAGTGCACGAGGATGGCAGCCACTTCGAGCAGTCGAGCTACTATCACGTTTACGCGCTGGACATGTTTCTGTTTCACGCGGCGCTGGCGCCGCCCGCCGAAAGCTACCGCATCAAGCTGACCCGCATGGCCGAATACCTGGAAGCGCTGCTGGGCCCGAACCGGTCGCTCCCGGCCATCGGCGATGACGATGGCGGACGATTCTTTTACCCCTACGGGCCCCGGGATCGCTTCGGAAGGGCGACGCTGGCGACCTGCGGCGTGCTGCTCGACCGCCCGGAATGGATCCTGGACCCCGACGACCTGAACGAGCAGGCGGCATGGTGGCTCGGCGCGCAAGCGCTACGGGAGCCGGGCGCGCGATCCACGGGTGCTTCACGCTGGTTTCCGGGAGCCGGAACAGCCGTGATGGTTGCCGGCGACGTGCATGCGGTGGTGGACGCCGGGCCGTTCGGACCCTTCCGTTCGGGGCACAGCCACGCCGATACGCTCGGCATGGTAGTACGGTCCGCAGGGCAGGATCTCCTGGTGGATCCGGGAACGTTCACCTACGTGGGGGATTCGCGTTGGAGGGACGCTTTTCGCGGATCAGCCGCTCACAACACCATCCGCCTGCAAGGGGCCGATCAGGCGGATGCCGCGGGCCCGTTCGGCTGGCGCAATCCTCCGCGGACGGAAATGAAGCAGTGGTGCTCCACTGCCGAGGCTGACTACCTGGACGCGGAGTGCCGGTATCGCGGATTCCGGCACCGCCGCCGGGTGTTGTTCGTAAAACCGGAGCTGATGTTTATCCTGGATGAGGTTCAAGGTCCGCCAAGCGGGTGGGAAGCCGAACAGTTCTGGCATCCCTCGCGACCCGTGGAGATGCTCACGGCATCGTGTTTTCGGATCGGTAACGCGGCCATGCTGGTCTTGGCCCTGGCCGGGGGAGCGGCGGACCTCAGCGAAGGCGGGGAGTTCGGCTGGCGATCGCCGGTCTTCGGCGTCAAGGAGCCGGCGCCGGTCATCGTGGTGCGGCGACGGGGGACCACAACCTTGCATTTCGGAGCCGTGCTGGCATTCTCGAGTCCTTCGTCGACCGCATCGCTCGCCATGACCGCCGGTGTTGAGGGTATTGAGCTAGCCCTCGCCGGAGCGTTGCAGGCGCGGTTCACGTTCCCGGAATCGGGCATCCCGCGACGAGAATCGTAGACAAAGCACGCAGCTACCCACAGAACCGCGACGGTTAGAAGGTGTGAAGAATTGTTTTTCTCAGCCCGCTCCCTCACGGTCGCGGTTCGGTAAGTGGCTGATTGCGTATAGTGCCGATACCGAACCGCGACCGTGAGGGAGCGGGCTGATCGAATTTTTCACGGCTTTTAAGGAGCGGGCTTCGCTAAATCCCGGTACAGCCCTATCCATTGGTCGCGTACGGACTGCCAACGGTACTTCACACATTCGGTCCGGGCCGCGGCGCCCAGCCGCGTAGCCAAACCCGGTTCCTCAATCAGACGAATGGCAGCGCGCGCCAGCGCCTGGTGATCGCCGCAGTCGGCCAGTAACCCCGTGCGTCCGTCTTCAACCACCCACGGGATTCCGCCCGCGCGCGTCGCCACCACCGGCAACCCGGCGGCGAAACACTCGAGCAGGGAGCCCGGCATGTTGTCGATGTCCGGGCTGGTCAGATAGATGTCGGCTTCATCCAAAACACGCGGCGTGTCTTCACGCGAAACCAGCCCCAGGAAACGAACGTTACGGAGCCCGAGTTCCAGCGCGAGCCGCTCTAAATCCCCACGCAGCGGCCCGTCGTGCGCCAGCGTCAGCGTCGCGGCGGGATAGCGCTGCTGAATCAGGCCGAACGCACGAAGCGTGCAACCGACGTTGTAGAGCGGTTCCAGCCCGCGGTTATGCAGGAACAGCGGCCGAGGCTCGGCCCGGTCCCGGAAGGTGAACCGCTCGACGTCGATCAAGTTCAAGATCGGCCGCGCCCGCACGGAGTAGCGCGCCAACACCGCGACCAAATACTCCGACGGCGTCACGATTTCGTCGAAACGCGCGATCCACTTCGCCACGCCCGGCCTTCCCGCGAGATAGCTTTCCGCGCGGCCGTCACGAAAATTGAGGATCGTTTTCTT